>DATBAA010000885.1:0-12945 GCA_036271755.1 Myxococcales bacterium
GCCGTCCGCGCCGAGCTGTGCGAAGAGGCCATGCGCCTCGCCTCGCTGCTGCGCGATCGCGCACTGGCCCGGACGCCGTCGACGCTGGCGCTCTGCGCTTTGTTCTGCCTGCACGCCGCGCGGCTCCCGGGCCGCGTCGACCCGGCTGGCAATCTGAGCTCTTTGATGGACCAGGACCGCTCGCGCTGGAACGCGAAGCTCACCGCCGAAGGGCTGCGGCTGCTCGACGAATCCGCCACCGGCAAGGAGGCGAGCCCGTACCACCTCGAAGCCGCCATCGCCGCCGTCCACGCCAAGGCCCGCACCGCCGCGCAGACGCAGTGGAGCGAGATCGTCGAACTGTACGATCTGCTGCTGCGCCTCAACCCCTCGCCGGTCATCGCCTTGAACCGCGCCATCGCCGTCGGCCAGGCGGAAGGCCCCGCGCGCGGGCTGCAAGAGCTGCACGGCATCGAGGGCCGCCAGCGCCTCGCGTTCTATCCCTTCTACCCGGCCGCCATCGCCGAGCTGGAGCTGCGCAGCGGCAACGCGGACAAGGCCCGCGAGCACTTCGGCCTCGCCCTCAACCTCGCCCGCAACCCGCACGAGCGCCGCTTCTTCGAACAGCGCGTTCAGAGCGTCTTTTCGTAGACCCGGTACGTCTTGTACTTGCGCGCGCCCATGCGCTCGATGCCGCGGTTGATCATCGTGTTGTCTTCCAGCGTCCAGCCGAGCTCGCCGCCGACATAGCCGCGCGCCGCCCCGCGCCGGGCGACCTCGACGTAGAGCACCGCCGCCAGCGTCCCGTACTTGTGCGAGGCGCGATACTCTTCCTTCACTCCCAGTAAAATCAATCGCGCGTGCTTGGGCCGCTTGAACTTGAGCCGGTAGAGCAGCTTGGCGAGGTTCAGCGGGTTCTTCATCAGCTCGCCGTCGAAGTCCTTCACCAACTCGTTCACGTCCGGAATGGCGAAGCACATGGCCGCGGGCTTGCCGTCCACCTCGGCCACCAGCGCGATCTCGGTATCGACGAACATCTTGTATTCGGTGGCGATGATCGCAAGCTCCGCCGCGGTGAAGGGCGTGAAGCCCCAGTTGCTGCTCCAGGCCGAGTTGTAGATGTCGCGGACGATGTCCACCTCGCGGCGGAACTGCTTCAGATCCATGGGCCGCACTTTGACGTTGGGCAGGTCCAGCGTGCGCTGGGCGATGCGCCGGGTGCGCTCGTCGATCTGCCCCGAGGTGTACCACCAGCAGAAGAAGTCCTTGGCCTTGGCGTAGCCGGCGCTCTCGATCAAGGGCCCGACGTAGGGCCGGTTGTGCGGCATGCCCACGCGCGGCGGGGTGTCGAAGCCTTCGATCAAGACCCCCGTCTCGCCCTTGCTGTCCAAGGTGAACGGTCCGCGCAGGTGCTTGCGGCCCTTCGACCGCGCCCACTCCTCGGCCTTGTCGAAGAGCGCGCGCGCCACTTTGGGGTCGTCCTTGCTGTCGAAGAAGCCGAAGAACGCCACGCCCACTTCCGCGGGCCACTGCTTGTCGAAGTCGAAGTCGAGCTGCGCGCAGATGCGGCCCACCGGCTTGCCGTCCTCCTCGGCCAGGAAGCACTGCGCCTCGCCGTGCTTGAGGAACGGGCTCTTGGCCGGGTTGAGCAGCCGGCGATAGTCGTCGAGCAGCGGCGGCACCCAGAGCGGGTCGTCCTTCATGCCCAGCTTCCAGGGCACGTGCAGGAAGGTCTCCAGGTCTTTTTTTCCCTCGGTGGGCCGAACGGACAGCGTCATGGGCCGCGCACACTACTTCGCTGTGATCCGGTGCGCAAAGCCCTTGGCTGTGTTACGCAAACCCCCTTTCTTTTTCCTGGCACTTTTACGGGCTGCAATGGACCTCAAGGACACAGTCAATCTTCCCAAGACCGACTTCCCCATGCGCGCCGATCTGGCCGTCAAGGAGCCGGTGCAGCTCAAAGCCTGGCAAGACGACAAGCTCTACGAGCGCCTGCTCACCGCCCGCAAAGGCTCGCCCAAGTTCGTCTTCCACGACGGCCCGCCCTACGCCAACGGCTCCATCCACCAGGGCCACTTCCTCAACAAGATCCTCAAGGACATCATCGTCAAGCACCAGCTGATGGCCGGCAAGCTGTGCGACTTCGTGCCCGGCTGGGACTGCCACGGCCTGCCCATCGAGCGGGTGGTGGACAAGCAGCTGGGCGCCAAGAAGCGCGAGATGACGCCCGGCCAGATCCGCCGCGCCTGCCGCAAGTACGCCGAAGAGCAGGTGGACGTGCAGCGCAAGGAGTTCCAGCGGCTGGGCATCTTCGCCAGCTGGGACCAGCCGTACCTGACGATGGCCTTCCGCTACGAGGCGCAGATCGTCCGCGAGCTGGCCGCGCTCACCCGCCGCGGGGCTTTGTACCGCCGCAAGAAGCCGGTGCACTGGTGCCTCAACGACGCCACCGCGCTGGCCGAGGCAGAGGTCGAGCACGCGGACAAGACCAGCCCGTCCATCTACGTCCGCTTCGCCGCCACGGCTCCGAACGAAGGCTATGGGCTGGCCATCTGGACGACCACGCCCTGGACCATTCCGGCCAACCTGGCCATCACCGCCAATCCTGACCTGCAGTACGTGGCCTACGATCTGCCCGGCAAAGGGCCGACCATCGTCGCCAAGGATCTGCTCCACTCGTTCCTGCGCGAGTGCGCGCCAGATGAATTGAGCGAGGCCGGTCCGGGCGGCGAGGATCTGGTCGCCGCCGCCAAGGCCACCGGCGCGACGCTCAAGCACCCCGAGCGGATCAAGCGCGTCCTGCAGGGCAGCGAGCTCGCGGGCTGGAAGTACAAGCACCCTTTGATCGCCCGCGAGTCGCCGGTGGTTCTCGGAGAGCACGCCACCGCCGAAGCCGGAACGGGCCTGGTCCACACCGCTCCGGGCCATGGCGAAGACGACTACCGGATGGGCCTGCAGTATGGCCTGGAGATCTTCGCGCCCGTCGATGGCCACGGCAAATACACGGCCGACGTCGGCATCGACGGCCTGCAGGGCAAGAAGGTGTTCGACGCCAACCCCGTCATCATCGAGATGCTGGCCGGCGCCGGCGCCTTGCTCAACAAGGACAACAAGGCCGGGCAGATCACGCACAGCTATCCGCACTGCTGGCGTTGCAAGAACCCCGTCATCTACCGCGCGACCGACCAGTGGTGGATCGGCCTCGATCTCGAGCTCGACCTTCCGGGGCAAGGCCGCACGACCATTCGCAAGGCCGCGTTGAAGGCCATCGAAGAGATCGACGCGGTTGGCGGCTGGGTCCCCGACTGGGGCAAAGAGCGCATCAAGAGCATGGTCGAAAATCGCCCCGACTGGTGCGTCTCGCGCCAGCGCGCCTGGGGCGTTCCCATTCCGGTCGTCTACTGCAAGGTGGACCACGAGCCGGTCGTCTCGGCCGACCTGATGGAGCACGTCGCCAAGGCCTTCGACAGCGAGGGCGCCGACGCCTGGTTCGACCAGGATCTCATCCCCAAGGACCTGCGCTGCGCGAAGTGCGGCGGCAGCGAGTTCGAGAAAGAGAACGACATTCTCGACGTCTGGTTCGACTCGGGCTCGTCGTGGGCGGCGGTGCTCGACAGCGGCGTCTGGCCGACTCTCCAATACCCGGCGGACCTGTATCTCGAAGGCTCGGACCAGCACCGCGGCTGGTTCATGTCGTCGTTGATGATCAGCATCGGCGCGCGCGGCAAGCCGCCCTACAAAGCGGTGCTCACCCACGGGTTCCTCGTCGACGGCGAAGGCCGCAAGATGAGCAAGTCGCTGGGCAACGCGCCCGACCCGCAAGGCCTGCTCAAGAAGTACGGCGCCGAGCTGATGCGCTTGTGGGTTGCGGCCAGCGACTACCGCGACGACATCCGCTTCTCCAACGCCATCCTCGACACGCTCTCCGAGAGCTACCGCAAGATCCGCAACACCCTGCGCTACTGCCTCTCGCAGACCTTCGACTTCGACCCTTTGGTAGACGCCTCCATCGGCCTCGAGCCCATCGATCGCTGGGCCCTGAGCCGCTTCGAGAAGTATCGCGCGACGGTCGTGCAGGCCTACGAAGCGTACGAGTTCCACCGCGCCTACCACGCGACCATCGAGTTCTGCGCCACCGACCTGTCGGCCTTCTACTTCGACGTCTTGAAAGACCGGACGTACTGCTCGGGCAAGCACTGGCCCGAGCGGCGCGCCGCCCAGACGGTGCTGCACAAGATCTCCGTCGACCTGCCCCGCTTGCTCGCGCCCATCCTCTCCTTCACCAGCGAAGAGTCGTGGAAACATTTGAAGCAAAAGCCGGCCGAGAGCGTCTTTTTGGCGGGCTTCCCCGAAGCGCATCCGGCGCTGGTGGACGAGGCCTTGGAGCAGGAGTTCGCGCAGTTGGCTTCGCTGCGGCAGACCGTCAACCTGGCGCTCGAGCAGAAGCGGGTGGCCAAGGAGATTGGCAAGGCCAGCGAGGCCGACGTGATTCTACGCGTGCCCGAAGGCCCGGCCCGCGAGGTGGCGCAGAAGTACCAGGCGTCGCTGGCAGACCTCTTCCTCTGCGCCAGCGTCACGCTCGAAGCGGGCGCGGAGGCCGCCGCGGAAGTTCGCAAGAGCCCGCACACCCCGTGCGTGCGCTGCTGGCGGTCGCTGCCCGAGGTCGAGGCCTCGCCGCGGAAGATCTGCGCGCGCTGCGAAAGGGCGGTGGCCGAATGAAAGCCAACAAGTGGACGCTCCTCGCCGTGGTCGCCTCGCTCTGGTTCGTCGCCGACCAGGTGACCAAGTACCTGGCCGTCGAGCACCTGACGCACGCCTTCTCGGCCGCGGGCGCCCAGACCTTCCCCGACAAGGTCAAGGCCTTCGTCAACGAGAAAGACCTTTTGGAGCGCGGGCTCAACAATCGCAGCGCGGTGACCGTAACCGGCTTCTGGGACAACCGGTATACGCAGAATCGCGGGGCGGCTTGGGGCTTCCTAGCGGGGTCGGGCGAGAAGTTTCGCGTTCCCTTCTTTCACCTGGTGAGCATTGGCGCGGTCATCTTCATCTTCAGCTTCTACCGCAAGCTCCGCGAGGACCAGCGCTACATGCAGTTCTCGCTCGCGCTGGTCCTGGGCGGCGCGCTGGGCAACGCGCTCGACCGGGTCTTCCGCGGCTACGTCATCGACTTCATCGACTGGCACTGGTTCGACCCCAACTGGCTGCGCCCCAGCCTGCACTGGCCGACCTTCAACGTGGCCGACGCTGGCCTCTCCGTGGGCCTGGTCCTGCTCTTCCTGGAGATGCTCTGGTCCAAGAAGTCCGCCGCCGGGGCGAATCCCGCGCCCAAGAAGGCATAGTCGAGCCGCATCGATTGTTTGGAGCTGAGCCATGCTTCCCATCCTCTTCACGCTGACCATCCCCGTCTCCCTGGGCATCGTTGCCTGGCTCGCCGCCTCTCTCGTGTCGGGCCTCTGGCAGTACCGGACGGCCAGAGCCGCCGGCGACGACTCCGCCGCCGCCTGGAAGGCCTGCGGCGTCTGGACGGTGGGCACCGCGGCCGTGCTCTTCGTCCTGGTGAAGCTCCTGGGCGGCCAGAACATCACCCACCTGACCGCGCCGCTGGCCGTCCCCGTGCATACCTACGGCATCCTGGTGGCGGGCGGCTTCCTGGTGGCCATGCAGATGGCCGCTCGCGCGGCAGAGCGCTCCGGCCTCTCGCGCGACAAGGTGCTGGACCTGTCGTTCGGCATCCTGGTCGCGGCCATGATCGGCTCGCGGGTGCTCTTCATCATCGTCAACTGGGACGAGTTCAAGAACGACCTGCCGGGCATCTTCGAGTTCTGGAAGGGCGGCCTCGTCTTCTACGGCGGCTTCATCGGCGCGGTGGCCTTCTCCATCTGGTACATGCGCAAGCACCAGATGGCCTTCTTCTCCTACGCCGACGCGATGGCGCCCACGGTGGCCATTGGCCAGGCGCTGGGCCGGCTGGGCTGCTTCTCGGCGGGCTGCTGCTGGGGCGGCGCCTGCGACGTCCACTACGCGCTCGCCGCCCGCTTCCCGCCCGACTCGCTGGCCTTCCAGAGCCAGGCGACGGCGCACGTCATCGCCGCCAACGCCGCCAGCACCATTCCCATCCACCCTACGCAACTCTACGAGGCCTTCGGCTGCGCGCTCATCTTCCTGGGGCTGACGCTCTGGCGCACCCGCAAGAGCTTCAACGGCGAGCTCTTGGCGCTCTACCTCATGCTCTACGCGCCGCTCCGCGCGGTGGTCGAGACCTTCCGCGGCGACGAGGAGCGCGGCCGGGTCTTCAACTTCCTGGGCACCGTCGCCCGTCACGCGTGGTGGAACTTGTCGACCAGCGAGCTGATCAGCGTGGGCATCTTCGCGGCGGGCGCGGCCATCTACGCCATCCAGAGCCGCAAGGCCCGGCTGTCGGCTGACTTCGACGCCGCGCCGCTTGCCGCTTGATCTGTTAGAGTCGAAGGCCTGTGGCTTCTGACTCGTCCGGCACTCAGCAGCTTCCGCAAGAGAAGCTCGCGGAAGAGATCGACGACCTCGAAGAGGGCCTGACCAATCTCCAGGTTCTCTACGAGAAGTATTTTCTCGGCATCGACCGCAAGCCGCCAGACCAGGAGCGCAAGAGGGTCTCCACCCGCATGCGCGAGCTGCGCACGACGATGGTGAAGAACACCGCGCTCAAGTTCCGCATCCAGACGCAGTTCGCGAAGCTCATCTCCTTCGAGCGCATGTGGGATCGCACGCTGCGCGAAATGGAAGACGGCACCTACAAGCGCGACGTCTTCAAGGCCAGGTGGCGGCAGAATCTGGAGAAGCCGCGGGAGAAGCCGGGCAAGGCGCCGGAGATCCCCGACGACAAGCTCCGCCGCCTCTACGACACCTATCTGGTCGCCCGGCAGCGCTGCGGAGAGCCCACCGACGGCATCAGCTACGAGTCGGTGGCCTCGCGCATCCGCGCCCAGGTGCCGCAGCTGCTCGAGAAGCACAAGGCCAAGAACATCGAGTTCAAGGTGGTCATCAAGGGCGGCCGCGCCGTCTTGAAGGCCATTCCGCACGCCTGACGTCAGCTCGTGAACAGGCCGGGTGTTGGTCGCACTTGCGGGCGCTCGCCTCGCTGCCCATCTATCCCGCACACGCGCACTCGAGGCGCATCAAAAGGGGTCGGGGATGGGGCGAGCGACGGTTTTCGGTGCGGTGATCCTGGCGTCGGTGGCCTGCGCGCAGCGGCCGGCCTACAAGCCCTCCGAGGCGATGGCGTCCTCGGCCCGCATCCTCAAGCAGCTCGACGCCCTCGAATCCTCGCTGGCCACCAACGAGGCCGAGAATGTCACCTACGGTGTCCTGGTCGACCGCCACTCCCGCGCGGAGCAGATGGCCTGCCACGTGACGGACGAGCACGTCGAGGAGATCCACCGCCTCGACATGGCCCAGCGCAAGAAGATCGAAGAGAAGCGCAAGGGCCGCCGGATCACCGTCGCCAGCCGCTAGCGCCTATTCGAATTCGTCCGAGACCTTGACCACCTGCACGTCGGCGTCGCCGTTGGCGCCGAAGGAGAGCTTCTCGATCTCCTTGTCGGTGGCGAGCTGCGCGGCGGGCTTCTCGGCGGACTTTCCCGAGGCGTCGACCTGGTAGTGGATGGGCGTCGCGGCGTTGCTCAAGATGGCCTGCTTCAGCGCGGTCATCTCCTTGCCGGCCATCACGATCTCTACCTTCGACGGGTCGACCCACTTGCGCCAGGCGGCGTTCACCTGGTCTGCCGTGACGCCGCGGATGGCTTGGTGCCAGGTGCCGAGGAAGTTGGTCATGCCGTAGAAGGCATCGTCCAGCGCGTACCCCAGGCGGCGCGTCTCGGTCTGGTCGAAGAGCAGCAGGTAGCCGTCCAAAAACCCCTTGGTCTGCTCCACCTCGGCGGCGGTGAACGGCTCGTCGGTCAGCGACTTCTGCAGCTCGTAGAGCGCGGCGCGGACGGCGAAGAGGCGATTCTCGTCCTGCACCGGCCGCAACCAGAGGCTGAGCTCCTGCTGGTGGCGCGCGCGGCCTGCCTGCGCCTGCGAAGCGTCGCCGCCCTCCTGCCGGAAGGCCTCCAAGTACGCGTAGTCGCCGTAGTTGAGGCCGCGCTGCTCGCGCAGGCGCTGCATCAGCCGGCCGTTGAACTGGCGGTGCTCGCCAAAGGCGCTGCGGGCCACCGACATGGCGGCCCAGTCCGGATCCTTGCGCGACAGCCCGTAAGGCATGCCGATGGAGATGGCCGTCGAATCCGACAGCTTCTCCACCAGCAAAAAGCGCGGCCCGTGCGGCTGCGCCCGGGGAATCAGCGCCACCTCCGCGGACTTCGCCGGCAGCCCGGCGAGCGACTGCGCCAGCTCTGCGGCCATGCTGTCCGCGCGCGGCCCGGCAATGGCGATGGTCAACCGATCCTGCGTGAAGACCTTGGCGGCGTGCGCCTTCAGGTCGTCGAGCGTCAGCTTCTTCAAGTCGGACGCGTGGCCGAGGGTGAGCCGGCCGTACGGATGATCCTTGTACAAGAGCTCGCCCAGCGCGGACTTGCCCAGCTCTTCATCGTCGCCCTGCCGCAGGCGCTTCTCGATGTCGTTGACCGCATCCTCGCGCTGCCGCTTGAGCTCGCTGGGGTCGAAGCGCGGGTGCAGCACCACGTCGGTGAAGATGGGCAGGAACTTCGCCAGATGATCCTTGTGGACGCGGCCGGTGAAGGTGGTCAGCTCCTTGTCGACGCGGACGTTGATCTCGGCGGCCAGCGGAAAGAGCGCGGTGAGCAGCGCCTTGGCGTCGAGCGACTGCGTGCCGCCCTCGGACATGAGATGCGCGGTCAGGTTGGTGATGCCGGCCTGGCCTTGCGGATCGTCCACCGCGCCGGTGCGGAACTGCAGCGCGATGGTGACGACGGGCTGCGTGGTGGACGGCAGCTCGAGCAGCGTCACCGCGCCCGACTGCTTGATGGTCGCCACGGGCCGCGCGGGCTCCGGGGCCGCGGGCGTCGCGGGCGCGGGAGCCGCCACGGCCGGGGGCGGCGGCGGCGTCATGACCCCGGCATCGGTTGAAGCCATCTGCGGCGCCGGTGCTTCGGCGGGCTTCTTCACCTGCTCCTGCGCGCACGCCAACGCCGCGAGAGAAAGTCCTGCCAGCGCGCGCCTCATTTCGCACCTCCCGAGACCAGCGTGACCGTGGTGCGGTTGATGTCCAGCAGGTACTTCTTCGCGAACTCGGAGAGCTCCGCCGGCTGCACCTTGGCCACCGCCTCGAACTCCTTGTTGTAGAAGTCCAGATCGCCGGTCAGGTTGCCGCTGTACGCGAGCACCAGCGCGAGGATGTCGGCTTTGTCGAGCCCCATGATGTTCGAGTAGACGAGGTTCGACCGCACCGCCGTCATCCGCGCCGCGTCTACCTTGCCCGCCGCCAGCGCCGAGATGTCCTTGAGCACCGCGTGCTCCACCGCCGCCATGTCCTTCTTGTCCTTCACCCGGATGAGCACGCCAAAGAGCCCCGGATCGCGATGATCCTGGTACGTCGGGTCCATGCCTTCGACGGTCTGCTTGCTCAGGACCAGGCTCTGGTAGAGCGGGCTGGTCGGCCCGAAGAGGTAGGCGTTCAACAGATTTTGCACCGCGGTGTCCTTGAGATCCGAGGCCGCCGGCGAGTGCCACGCGATCCAGATGCGCGGCAGCGTCGGCTTGTCCCAGCTGACCTGTGCGCGCCGCGAAGCCGTCTGCTTCGGTTCGGGCGGAATCTTCGCCTCGTCGAGCTTGCCGCTCCAGCCGCCGTAGGCCTTGGTGATGAGCTCGAGCGCATTGGCTTTGTCGAAGTCGCCGATGACGATGACGGTGGCGTTGTCGGGCGTGTAGTAGCGGCGGAAGAACTCGCGCGAGTAGTCGAACCCCGCCGGCATGTTCTTCACGTCGGTCAGGTAGCCGATCACTGTGTGCGCGTACGGGTGCACCTTGAAGGCGGTCTCGCTCATGACTTCGTAGAGCTTCTGATCGGGGTTGCTCGCGCTCTTGGTGTACTCGCCCAAAATCGCGCCGGCCTCGGTGCGGAAGGCCGCCTCGTCGTACTCCAGGTGCTGGAAGCGATCGGCCTCGTACTCGATGACGGTGGGCAGCGCCTTGGCCGGTCCGTACGAGTGGTAGAGCGTCAGGTCGTTGTCCGTCGAGGCGTTGGAGTCGAGCCCCAGCCGCGTCATGGTGTCGTTGTAGTCCTTGGCCGGGTGGCTCTTGGTGCCGCGGAACATCATGTGCTCGAAGAAGTGCGCGTACCCCGAGCGGCCCTTCTCCACCTCGTTGCGGCTGCCCACGCGCATCAGCGTGTAGTAGGCGACCAGCCCCGGCGAGTCGTACTGGATGAGCGCGACGCGCAGGCCGTTGGGCAGCGTGTGCAGCTCCATCGGATACGGAAACGCCTTCGGCGCGGGCGCCTCGGCCGCGGGGGCTTTCACCGGCTTTGCGTGTTTCGGAGCGGCGGCGAGCATGATCGCAATGAGGATGGGCAGCATCGTTCTCCTCTCGGAAGAGCGGCGGAGAATACACAGCGACAGACGGGGCGCAACTTGTCGGGATGGCTTTAGTGGGTCACGGGACGCGGGGGAGAGCACACGCGCCGCGCATCCATTCCCGGTGCTCAAGGCTTCGGGAGATCCTCGAAGACGAGCTCCTCATTCGCCGAAATCCGCAGGACCCGGTTGACCAGATCGCGCTCGCTCGCCAGTGCCTCGATCGCAACCCGGAGCACCCGGAGCTGCTCGCTTCGCAGGAGATCACCGGCCTCCAACAAGACGATTCCTGCGTGTAACTCACGAGCTCGGGCGAGCTTCACAAAGTCGTCGACGTTCGCGGTGACCAGGAGGCGATCCTCGAGAAAAGCCTTCTCCAAGACCTGGTGGTCCTCGGCTTCGAGCATGCCGCGATCGCGCAGGTGGCATGCGTCGATGCCGTCTTCCTTTGCGAGAAGCTCGGCAACTTTGGGGGAGATGTTTTCGTCGAGGAGGAGCTTAACTCTCACGCGGACGGCCCATCCGCGGGTATGCCCTGACGAAGATCGGGGCAAATTCCAAATCCTCCTCGGTCAAATACGGATAGTCTTCGCGCACTTCTTCAATTCCTCCGGCGCGGAGGAGAAGGCCGCCGATTCGGCGGACTGCCAGGCGGCTCTTCGGAAAAACCGTCTCGCCTCCGAGGAGCCTGTCGCTGGTGATGAGTTTCCGTTTCCAAGATTCGAATCGAGCCAGCCGGCGCTCTGCGTCCTTCGTCACGCGATCGAGCCGGATCTCCAAGACGGGCCCCATTTCGACGCGCGCGGGCCGCTCTCCCTTGGCCAGGGCAGCGGAGATGAGCCCGTACAGCTTCCTGCGATCGTCGACGCCGAATTGCACGTCGAGCAGCGCGACGGTGTCGAAGTAGACGAGGTCGGCGAAGCCGAACCTCGGAGGAGTTGCACGGCCCATGAAGCCGTGTTCGACCTCTTTGCGAACCCGGCCTTCCTCGAGACCGGCCAGCGCGGCAACCTCCGCAACGGTGAACGTTTCCGCGCTGCGCATAAGTCCTCCCTGGTCAGTAGATACTAATCAACGAAGGCCGGCGCCGCAAGCGGTCTATCCGCCGGTCCACAGTGTGAAGCGGTGTTTGCCGGCGGTCTTGGCTTCGTACATGGCGTGGTCGGCGCGCTGCAAAAGCTCCTCGGCGTTGATGGGCGGGTTGTCGAACCAGGCCATGCCGATCGACGCGCCGAGCTCGAGGCCTGGGTATTTCTCGCCGAGGGTTTGCAGTTGAGCGAGGAGCCGGTGCGCCAGCGGTTCGACGGCGGCGCGCTTGGCGTCGGTGAAGAGGACCGCGAATTCGTCGCCGCCCAGGCGCGCGGACACATCGTTAGCCCGGACGGTGCCGCGGATGGTCTGCGCGACGGAGCGCAGGTATTCGTCGCCGGCGGGGTGGCCGCTCTGGTCGTTCAAGCGCTTGAAGTTGTCGACGTCCAGATAGGCGATGCAGACCGGGGACTCCGCGCGGCGCGCCCGGGCCAGCTCGTCCGAGATGCGCTCCAAGAAAGCGCGGCGGTTGGGCAGGCCGGTCAAGGCGTCGGTGCGGGCCAGGTGCTCCGCGCCGGAGAGCAAGGTCGCGAGGCGCTCGTTCACCTCGCTCAGCCGAAGGCGGTCGCCGCGGATGCGGACCACCATCGCGGCCATGGCGAGGAGCATGACCAGGCGGGTGCCCGCGTTCCACATCAGGTCGGCGCGCGGTTCGCCGTGTCGGCCGAAGGCTTCGGCTTCGAACCACGCCACTCCGGCCGTCAATCCGGCGAGCAGGGCCGGACCACGGCCAAGCCACCAGGCCGCCGCCAGCACGAGGATCACGTAGAGGATCGCCAGCGAGACCCAGGGGCCGGTGAAGTAATCGAGGAAGCCGACGGCGGCGAGCGCGCCCACGACGGCCGCGGCCAGGAGAGTGCGCAGCAGGCCGGGCTGGTCGGGCGCGTTCATTGCAACTGGAAAGCTACTTCATCTCTGCAAGACACGCAGGAGAACGGCCACCAGCTCCAAAGGCTCGATGGGCTTGGTGAGGTGTTCGCCGAACCCGGCCGCCAGGGCCCGCTCGCGGTCTTCGCGGCGCGCGTTCGCGGTCAGCGCCACCGAGGGCAGCGAAAATCCGGCGGCGCGGGCGCGGCGGACGAAGCTGTAGCCGTCCTCGCCGGGCATCGAGACGTCGCTCACCAGCACGTCGAAGCGTCCGGCCTGCAGCGCCTCCATGCCCAGCGCGGCGTTGGCGGCGGTCTGGACCAAGGCCCCGAACTCCTCCAGCGTCAGCGCCAGGAGCTCGCGCGCGTCTGCGTCGTCCTCTACCACCAGCACGCTGCAGCCGCGCAGCGCCTCGCGCGAGATCTGCAGCCTGCCAATCACCGGCGGTAGCGGCTCCGGCAGAGGCTGGAAGACGGCCACAGAGCGCGGCACGCCTGACCGC
>DATBAA010000886.1:0-8566 GCA_036271755.1 Myxococcales bacterium
CCGTCGTCGGACTGCCGCTGCCGCAAGCCACGGCCAGGATTGTGATGACGGCGATTCTCACCATGGACGGTATAACGATCGAAAGTGATTTCCGGTGCCTGATCGAAAAGGATTGAAATATGGGAGAAACGTGAATGAAACGGAATTACAAATCGGTTGATTTTTGTGCGGAAGCGAACGCGCGGATACCAAGGATTACGGAGAAGAAATGACCGGAACGGTGCTCATCGATCGCTATGTGCTGGGCGCGGTCCTGGGCAGGGGCGGCATGGGGCTCGTGCACGAGGCCGTCGATCTCAAGCTGCAGCGCGAAGTCGCGGTCAAGCTTCTGGGCTCGGCCACGGCCACGGCCGAATCGCTGCGCCGCTTCAGCCGCGAAGCGCTGGCAGCGGGCTCCTTGCAGCACCCCAACGTGGTGGGCGTCTTCGACACCGGCGAGCAGCAGGGCCGGCCGTTCCTGGTCACCGAGCTGCTTCGCGGAGAGACCTTGCGGCAGCGGCTCGCGCGCGGGCCGGTTCCGGTCGAACAAGCGCGGGCCTGGGCCCTGCAGCTGGCGGCGGGCCTGCAGGTGGCGCACGAAAAAGGTCTCATCCACCGCGACCTCAAGCCGTCGAACATCTTCATCACCAGCGACGGCTGGGTGAAGATCCTCGACTTCGGCCTGGTGAAGCTCGCCGAGTCGCTGCCCGATCTGGAGACGCACCGTCCGTCCGGCACCATCGGCTACATGGCGCCCGAGCAGGTGCGCGGCCAGCCGGTGGACGCCCGCGCCGACCTCTTCAACTTCGGGCTCCTCCTCTACGAAATGCTCGGCGGCAAGAGAGCGTTCGCCGAGGTCTCGGTCACCGAGACGAGCTACGCCATCGTCCTGCGCGAGCCCGCGCCGCTGCCGGACGCGGTGCCGCTGCAGCTGCGCAGGCTGGTCTCCCGCTGCCTCTCCAAGGATCGCGAGCTGCGGCCGGCCTCGGCGAAAGAGATCCTGCGCTTGCTGCAAACGAAGCCGCCGCGCTCGCTTTGGCGGTTCCTGCCCGCGGCGGTGCTGCTGCTTCCCTTTCTGGCAATGGGCGTGCTCGCCCTGCAGCGCGCAAGGCAGCCCGGGCCGGTCCAGATCGCCAGCGTCGCCATCTTCCCCTTCGAGGGCGTGTCCGCGCGGACGGCGCTCTCCGACGGGCTGAGCGACTTGCTGAACATCGATCTGCAGCTTCACCTGGTCCACTCGGGCGACGTAGACCCCGCGCGTTCCGCGTTCGTCAGGACCGGCTCCTCCGCGCTGCATCGGGCGCGCTCCGCGGCTCTGGAGATGGGCGCTCCCCAGTTCGTCCTCGGCCAGGTCGACGAGCGCGGCGGCGAGCTGGCCATCGAGGCGACGCTGCGCGAGACCGAGACAAACCGGGTCCTCACCTCCGCCGCGGCGCGGGGAAAGCCCGACGAGCTGCTTCACCTGATCCGCCAGGTCTCCGACGGGCTCTTCGAGCCGAAGCCGCTTCCGCACGCGGAGCTCGAGCGGCGCCAGCTGGCCCTCGAGCACAAGACCACCAGCTCCTTTCCCGCGCTCCTGGGCTGGCTGGAGTCGCAGCAGCTCTTCCGCGACAAGAAAAACCTCGACGAGGCCGTCGCCCCGTTGAAGCGCGCGGTCAGCCTCGATCCCGGGTCCGCGCTGGTGCAGTTCGAGCTGGGAAGGATGGCGGAGATCCACGAACCGGAGATCAGCGAGGCCGCCATGGAGCGCGCGGTGGCCCTCGGCGAGCACCTCTCCTTCACCGACCGCACGATCGCACAGTTCATGGTGTTGAAGGTGCACGGGCACCCGGCGGACGCACAGGAGTTCTTGCGCGAGGCAAACCACGCGCACCCGGAGGACGTGGACATCCGGCGCCTCTTCTCGTCGTACATCTTCCATCGCGGCCCGCTGCTCGGACATTCGCCGCACGAGGCGGCGCCCTATTTCCGCCGGCAGCTGGAGCTGGATCCGCTGGACCTGGAAGCCTCGACGCGCCTCCTCGAGCTTGCGCAGCTGCGCGGCCAACGCACCCTCGCGGCCCGGTTCGCAAGCACGCTGGTCTCGCACGTCCAGAGCGGCCCCGATCGGGCCATGTACCAGCTGGCCGAAGCCTGGGCGCGCGGCGACGCGGCGGAGCACGAAGCGGCCCTGGCGCAGCTGCGCAGGCTGGCCTCGCACGACATGATCCAGATCCTGTTGTCGCTTGCAGCGACGCACATGGACGGCTCGAACGATCTGGCAACCCTCGCCGCGCTCTTGCCGGTTGGAGAAGGCCATCAAAGCTTCCAGCCGCGGGCGTTCGTGAACCTGATCAACGGCCACATCGCCGCGGCGCGGCGCGACGTCGAAGATGCGCTTGCCGCGGGCGCCGCCGGCGACACCGCTTACTATCTGCCTTGGATCGACACGCTCGACCTCGTCTCGCCATCGCCTGCGCAATTGACCAAGGCCCGCGCCGACGCCGCGCGCTTGGACGTGGTGAAGGACCCGACGCGCGCCGCCGCCCGGGAATACCTGCTGGGCATGCTGGCGCTGCGCGCGCGCGACGTGAAGGCCGCCGAGGCCTCGGTCCATGCGCTCGAGGCGCTGCCGGAGCTCCCCGAGTCCAGCATCGTCGCGGACCACGCGCTGGCTTTGCGTGCGCGCATCCTCGCCGCGCGGGGAGACCCGGCCGCGGCGTTGGCTCTCTATGATCAACAAAAGATCTTCATCCCCGACCGCTACACGCACTTCTATCGCCGCCCGCGCGATCACTTCTTCCGCGCCTCGCTGCTGGTGGCGCTGGGGCGGCCGCGCGAAGCCTTGCCTTTGTATGAAGCGCTGGTGGTGCAAAACCTGATCGACCCGGTCTTCTATCCGCAGCAGCAGCTCTACATGGCGCGCGTCTACGACTCTTTGGGCGAGAAGCGGGAAGCCATCGAGCACTACCAGCGCTTCGTGGCCATGTGGCACGACTGCGATCCCGAAGAGCGTCCCGAGCTCGAACGCGCCCAGGCGCGGCTCGCCGAGCTCTTGGAAGAGTCCAAATGACCGGAACGGTGCTCATCGATCGCTACGTGCTCGGCGCGGTCCTGGGCCGGGGCGGCATGGGGCTCGTCCACGAGGCCGTCGATCTCAAGCTGCAGCGCGAGGTCGCGATCAAGCTCCTGGGCTCGGCCACCGCCACGGCCGAATCGCTGCGCCGCTTCAGCCGGGAAGCGCTGGCGGCGGGCTCGCTGCAGCACCCCAACGTGGTGGGCGTCTTCGACACCGGCGAGCAGCAAGGCCGGCCGTTCCTGGTCACCGAGCTTCTCCGCGGAGAGACGTTGCGGCAGCGGCTCGCGCGCGGGCCGGTCCCCGTCGACCAGGCGCGGGCCTGGGCGCTGCAGCTGGCGGCCGGCCTGCAAGCCGCGCACGAAAAAGGCCTCATCCACCGCGACCTCAAGCCGTCGAACATCTTCATCACCAGCGACGGCTGGGTGAAAATCCTCGACTTCGGCCTGGTAAAGCTCGCCGAGTCGCTGCCCGACTCTTCGGAGCATCCGTCCGGCACCATCGGCTACATGGCGCCCGAGCAGGTGCGCGGCCAACCCGTGGACGCTCGCGCCGACCTCTTCAACTTCGGCCTCGTGCTCTACGAAATGCTCGGCGGGAAGAGAGCGTTTGCGAACGTCTCCGCCACCGAGACCAGCTACGCCATCGTCCTGCGCGAGCCCGCGCCGCTGCCGGAGGCGGTGCCGCTGCAGCTGCGCAAGCTGGTCTCCCGCTGCCTCTCCAAGGATCGCGAGCTGCGGCCGCCCTCGGCGCGCGAAGTCGTGCGCTTGCTGCAGACGAAGCAGCCGCGCTCGCTTTGGCGGTTCCTGCCGGCCGCGGTGCTGCTGCTTCCCATTCTGGCAATGGGCGTGCTCGCCCTGCAGCGGGCAAAGCCGCGCGTGCCCATCCAGATTGCCAACGTCGCCATCTTCCCCTTCGAGGGCGTGCCCGCGCAGACGGCGCTCTCCGAGGGCATCAACGACCTGCTGAACCTCGACCTTTCGCGCCACCTGGTTCATTCGGGCGACTTCGACCCCGTGCGTTCGGTCTTCGGCCGGACTGGAGCCTCCGCGGTGCATCGGGGCCGCTCCGCCGCGCTGGAGCTGAACGCGCACCACTTCGTCCTCGGCCAGGTCGACGAGGGCGGCGGGCAGCTGTCGATCAAGGCGGCGTTGTACGAGACCGAGACGGGACGAATGGTCGCCTCTGCCGCCGCGCGCGGCGCAAAGGAGAATCTGCTGCAGCTGGTCCGGCGAATCTCCGATCAGCTGTTCGAGCCGAAGCCCCTTTCGCTCCCGGAGCGCGATGCGCGCCAGAGGTCCTTCGAGCGCAAGACGACGGCGTCCGTCCCCGCGCTTCTGGCCTGGATGGAGTCCCAACGGCTCGCACGCCGTGGCGAGACCGAGGAGGCCGTCTCCTGGATGAAGCGCGCGGTCAGCCTCGATCCGGAGTTCGCGCTGGGACAATACGAGCTGTCGAGGTACAGCGAGAAGTTCGCACCGGAAGAGGGCGAGGCCGCCTTGGAGCGCGCGTTACGCCTCAGCGATCGCCTCTCCTTGTCCGAGCAGACGATCACGAACCTGATGGTGTTCAAGCTCCACGGGCACCCGGCCGCGGCGCAGGAGTTCCTCGTCAAAGCGAGCCGCGCGCATCCGGAGGAGCTGGACATCCTGCGTCTCCTCGCCGAGTACCTGTACCATCGCGGTCCGCTGCTCGGGCACTCGCCGCACGAGTCGGCGCCTTATTTCCGCCGGCTGATGGAGCTCGACCCGATGGATTTCGAAGCCTCGGGATACTTTCTCGCGTTGGCGGTGCTTCACGGTCAACGCACCGTCGCGGCCCAGCTCGTGGCCCGGCAGTTGTCGCACGCCCCCATAGGCGTGATGCGGGCCTCGTACCGGCTGACCGATGCCTGGGCGCGCGGCGATGCCCCCGAGCACGACGCGGCCATGCAGGAGCTGCGAAAGCCGGGCTTTGTTCCGCAGCCTATGACCGCGGTCGAGGTCTGGCTGGCAGCGACGCACATGGACGGGTCGGACGATGCCCAGACGTTCGCGGCGCTCTCTCCGGTTGGAAAGGGCTATCAGAGCTTCCAGCCACGGGCGCTGGCCAATCTCTTGAGCGGACACATCGAGGCGGCGCGGCACGACGTCGAAGATGCGCTCGCCGCCGGCGCCGCGGAAGACACCGCCTACTATCTGCCTTGGATCGACACGCTCGAGCTTGTCTCGTCCTCGCCGGCGCAGCTGACCAAGGCCCGCGCGGCCGCCGCGCGCCTGGACGTGGTGAAGGACCCGACGCGCGCGGCGGCGCGTCAATATCTGCTGGGAATGCTCGCGCTGCGCGCCAATGATTTGAAGGCCGCCAAAGATGCCCTGCGCGCGCTCGAGAACCTGCCGGAGATTCCCGAGTCGAGCATCGTCGCCGATCACGTGCTGGCCTTGCGGGCGCGCATCCTGGCCGCGCAGGGAAAGCCGGCCGAAGCGCTGGCTCTCTATGACCTGCAGAAGATCCTCATTCCCGAGCGTTACACGCACTTCTATCGCCGGCCGCGCGATCACTTCTTCCGCGCCTCGCTGCTGATCGCGCTGGGACGGCCGCGCGAGGCGCTGCCTTTGTATGAAGCCTTGGCGAGCAACAACTTGATCGACCCGGTCTTCTATCCGCAGCAGCAGCCCTATACGGCGCGCGTCTACGACTCTTTGGGCGAGAAGCGGGAAGCCATCGAGCACTACCAGCGCTTCGTGGCCATGTGGCACGACTGCGACCCGGAGGAGCGCCCCGAGCTCGAACGCGCCCAGGCGCGCCTCGTCCAGCTCAGCGAATGAGGAAGCAATGGCTTTGAAGCGATATGCGGGGTTCTTGCGCGGCGTCAGCCCCATCAACTTGAAGATGGCGCACCTCAAGAAGTACCTCGAGGACGACGGGCTGACTCACGTCCACACGCTGCTCGCCAGCGGCAACGTGCTCTTCAGCGCGCGGCCCGCCAAGGAAGAGACGCTGCAGCGCAAGCTGGAAGACGCGCTCGAGCGCGGCGTGCACCGGCACTTTCTCACCTTCATCCGCCCGGTCGAGACCCTGCGCGAGATGATCGAGCGCGATCCGTATCGAACCTTGAAAGTGCCCGCCGCCGCCAAGCGCATCGTCACCTTCCTGCAAGAGCCGCCGGCTACGCGCCTGAAGCTGCCCATCGAAAAAGATGGCGCGCGCATCCTGGCCATCCAGGGCCGCGAAGTCTTCAGCGCCTACGTGGATATGAAGAAGGGTCCGGTCTTCATGGCGCTGCTGGAAAAGACCTTCGGCAAGCAGATCACCACCCGCACCTGGGACACCGTCCGCAAGGCAGCCGCCGACAAGCGGATGAGCTAAGGTCCGCCGCCATGAGCACCCTGCTCCTTGCCCTTCTGCTCGCGGCTCCCCGCACTTTTCGCGTCGACTACTTCCACACCGGCAGCGCCAGCGAAGAGCACTTCGCGCTCGACCGGCTGGCGCTGGAGCCGCTGCCTTTCCCGGGCAATCCCGACCGGCCCATCGACGATTTGAACCTGGGCAAATACTTCTTCGAGGTGCAATCGGCCGACACGCACCGGGTCCTCTATTCGCGCGGCTTCTCCTCCATTTTCGGCGAGTACGAAGAGACCGAAGCCGCGAAGACGCTGCTGCAGACTTACTCCGAATCGTTTCGCTTTCCCGCGCCTTCGAGCGCCGTCGACATCGTCTTGAAGAAGCGCAACCCGAAGAATGAATTCGCGCCCATCTGGACGCTGCGGGTCGACCCGGCAGACATGAATGTCGACTCGTCGATGCCGCCGTCGCCCGGGCCGCTCCTCAAGCTGGTGAACAACGGCCCCAGCGAAAAGAAGGTGGACCTGCTCATCCTGGGAGACGGCTACACCGCCAAAGAGCGCGGCAAGTTCGAGAAGGACGCGCACCGGCTGGTGCAGATCCTCTTCCAGCAAGAGCCCTTCAAATCGCATCAAAAGGATTTCAACATCTGGGGCCTCTGCCCGCCCGCGGAAGAGTCGGGCATTTCGCGGCCGTCGCTCGGCATCCACCACCGCTCGCGCGTCGGCGCCACCTACGACGCCTTCGGCAGCGAGCGCTACATACTCACTTTCGAGAATCGCTCCTTCCGCGACGTCGCCAGCTTTGCTCCTTATGAGTTGGTGGAGATCCTCACCAACAGCGACACCTACGGCGGCGGCGGCATCTTCAACACCTTCAGCACCGTGGCTTCCAACAGCCTGTGGAGCCCGTATGTCTTCGTCCACGAGTTCGGCCACCACATGGCCGCGCTGGCCGACGAGTACTACACCTCCGACACGGCCTATCTGCCGCCCAAGGACAAGCTCGAGCCTTGGGAGCCCAACGTCACGGCGCTCGCCGATGCAAAGAAGATCAAATGGCAGGATCTGCTCACGCCCGGCACGGCCATTCCCACGCCCTGGGCCAAGGAGGCCTTTGAACAGCAGTCGCTGGCGACGCAGGAGAAGCGCCGGCAGATCCGCAAGGAGAGGCGCCCCGAATCGGACATGGACGCGCTCTTCACCGCCGAGCGCGAGAACGAAGAGAAGCTGCTCGGCTCGGACGTGAACGCCAGGAAGGTGGGCGCCTTCGAAGGCGGCAACTACGCGCCCAAGGGCGTCTACCGCTCGCAGGAGGACTGCATCATGTTCACCCGCGATCGCGTCCCCTTCTGCGCTGTCTGCCAGTCGGCGATCTCACGCGTCATCGACCTGTACACCTCCGGGCCCCGACGATAAGGATGCAGCCATGAAACTCTATTACGCGCAGGCCACCTGCTCGCACGCGCCGCACATCGCGCTGCGCGAGGCCGGGCTTCCGTTCGACCTGGTCAAGTTCGACATGAAGGCCCGCACCGTCGAGGGCGGCGCGCCGCTCGAAGAGGTGAACGACAAGGGCTACGTGCCGGTGCTGGAGCTCTCCGACGGCCAGCGCATCACCGAGGTGGCGGTCATCCTCCAGTACATCGCCGACCAGGCGCCGCAGACGGGCCTCGCCCCCAGGTTCGGCACGCTCGAGCGCTACCGGCTGATGGAGTGGCTCAACTTCATCGGCACCGAAGTGCACAAGGCCCACTGGCCGCTCTTTCACGACGGCGCCGAAGTCGAGAACACCAAGGCGCGCGAGAAGCTAGGCCGCGCCTATGCGCTCATCGAAAAGCGGCTGGGCAGGGGTCCGTGGCTGATGGGTGATCAGTTCACCGTCGCCGACGCGTACCTCATCACGGTGCTCAACTGGGCGCGCGCCGGCAACGTTGAAATACCGGCGGCGCTCAAAGAGTATCGCGACCGCGGGCGCAAGCGGCCGGCGGTGCAGGCCGCCATGGAAGCGGAAGGAATGCTCCGCAGGGCAGGCTGAGCTCAGCGGGTGGACACGCGCCAGATGGTTCCGTTGCCGTCCTCGCTGACCAACAGCGAGCCATCTTGCGCGACCGTGACTCCGACGGGCCGGCCCCAGACGCTCTGCCCGTCGGCGACGAAGCCGACCAGGAAGTCTTCGTATTCGCCGGTGGGCACGCCGTCCTTCTGC
>DATBAA010000887.1:0-4218 GCA_036271755.1 Myxococcales bacterium
CTTGGGCGCCTGGGTATAGGCGAACTCCAGCGCGGTGACGCTGATGAGCGTCTCGCTGATGGAGATGATGAAGTATTGAATGACCTGCCAGCCGATGTGCGGGTGCCCTCCGGCCTCGATCCAGCGCTGGATCATGGCGGCCGAGAGGAACGCCGGCACGGCGATGAAGAGGCCGGCGGCGATGCGGCGGAGCATGGTGACCTTGATGCCCATCTTTTCCAGCGACGGTTAGATCACGTAGGAGAACAAAGGCACCATCAGAAGGATGAGGATGGCGTTCAGCGCCTCCATCTGCGCCGGCTCCATGTGCCAGCCGAAGACGTCCAGGTTCATCTTCTCCGCCTGGTTGAACCACGACGAGCCGTATTGGAAGTAGAGGGCCCAGAAGGTGATGATGGGCGCGAAGACACCCGCGATCTTGAAGACGCTGGTCATGCCGTCGACGGCCTCGTCTCCGTGCTGGGCGCGGGCCCCAGCGTCTCCTTTGCTCAAGCGCGAGCTCAGCACCGCGGCAAAGCCATTGGGGTCGCGGCCGGCCGGCGGAATGCGAACATAGGTGCTGCGGCCGGAGAGGAAGATGACCAGCGACAAGGCCATCAAGATGCCGGGGACGCCGAAGCCCCAGGCGATGCCGGAGCCGGAGCAGAGGCCGCCGCAGCCCGCGAGCAGCCAGGGAGTGGCGATCTGCGAGGCGGCCGAGCCGATGTTGATGGCGATGTAGAAGAGTGAGTAAACGCGGTCGATGAGGTGCAGCTGATCCTTCTTGAATTGATCGCCGACGAACGCCGACAGGTTTGGTTTGACGCCCGCCTGGCCCGCCACGACGAACGCAAGGCCCAGATACAAACAACCCACGCGCAAGGAGGGCGCCAGGTCCGCGCCGGAGAGGATGGCGTGACCCAGGACATAGCCGTACGAGAGAATCAGGATGGTCTTGTAGCGGCCCCAGAAGCGATCGCTGATCCAGCCGCCGATGATGGTCGCCGCGTAAGCCGCAGCGACGAAGTAGTGATAGGCGGCGCCGGCGCGCTCGTGATCCCAGCCCAGGCTCGCTTGCATGTAAGGCACCAGGATGGTGCTCATTCCATAGAAGCTGAACCGCTCGCAGGCCTCGTTGCTGACGATGTACTTGACCGACTTCGGAAAGCGCTCACCAGCCACACTGCCGCCCTTTGTTCTGCTCCTTGAGCCAGCTCTGCAAAGGAGCGAAGTATTCCACCAATGCGCTTGCGTCCATGTCGCGCGTGCCGGTCATGGCTTCCAACGCCTCAGGCCAGGGTTTGGAGGCGCCGTACGAGAGCATCTTCCACAGCTTCGCGCCGGCCTCCTTGCTGCCGTAGAAGTTGCACTCGTGCAGCGGGCCCTTGTGGCCGGCCGCCTGGCACATGGAGCGATAGAATTGGAACTGGAGAATGCGCGCCAGGAAGTAGCGGATATAGGAGACGTTGGCGGCGATATGAAACTTGGCCGCCGGGTCGAAGTCACTCTCGTCGCGGGCCACGCCGGGCGCGATGCCCTGGTACTTCTCGCGCAGCGCCCACCAGGTCTTGTTGTAGTCGGCGGGCGCGATCTTTCCCGAAAAGACGTCCCAGCGCCACTGGTCGATGACCTTGCCGAAGGGCAAGAACGCGATCTTGGCCAGCGCGTCCTTCATCTGCACGTCGATGAGCGCCTTGTCGTCGTGCGGGACGGCGCCGGCGAGCCCCAATTGCTTGAGGTAGCCGGGCGTCATCGAGAGCACCAGCGAGTCGCCGATGGCCTCGTGGAAGCCGTCGTTGGCGCCGCGCTGGTAGAGGATTGGTTTCTGGTAATAGGCGTGATCGTAATAAAGGTGCCCCAGCTCGTGGTGCGCGGTCTCCAAATCCTCCTCGCGCGCCGGCGTGGGAATGCACATCTTGATGCGCAGATCGTTGGCCCAGAGCACGTCCCAGGCGCTGGCGTGGCAGATGACGTCGCGGCCCGCGGGCTTCTCCAGCATTGAACGCTTCCAGAAGGTATCGGGCAGCGGATCGAGGCCCAGCGAAACGTAGAACGCCTCGGCCGTCTTCACCGTGCGGATGGGCGTCCACTTCTGCGCGGTCATCGCGCCTTCGACGTCGAGGCTGGCTGCGTTCTTGTAGGGCTCGACCAGCGGATAGATGTTGGTCCACTCCTGCGCCCACATATTGCCCAAGAGGTGCGCGGGAATTGGTTTGCCGTCGGGGACCTTCTCCTTGCCATATTGCTGCTGCAGCTTGCCGCGGACGTAGCAGTGCAGGTCGTCGTAGAGCGGCTTCACCTGCTGCCAGAGCTTGTCGGTCTCCTTCTCGAACGACTCCGCAGGCAGGTCGTAGTGAGACCGCCACATGTCACCCATGTTGGCGTAGCCGGCGCCGCGCGCTCCCTGGTTCTGCAGCTCGACGAAGCGCGCGTAGTCCTTGCGCTGCGGTTTGGCGGTGTCGTGCCACGAGGTCCAGGCGTCGAGCAGCGCGGCATAGTCGCGGCTCTTGTCGACGATCTGCTCCAGCTGCTCCAGATCGCGGCCCTGCGAATCGCGCGCCTTGCCGTAGAAGCTGCTCATGCGCGTTTGCAGGACGGTGAACTCCGACCGCTCTTTCTGGCTGTCGATGATGGGGCTGTTGACCCGCATCAAGTAGAGCATGCGCTGCGTGTCCGCATCGTCCGCGATGCCGTCGAACTGCCGCGCGGTCTTGGCCGCCTCGCTCGAATAGGAGAAGAGCCGCTCGCTGGCCGAGGCCGCGTTCCGCTCGGTGTCGTCGGTGATGTACGTGTTGTTGATCCAAGCGGCCGTCGAAGCCTCGGGCATCAGGCGCGCGAGATCTTGATTCACCTTGGTGACGAAGGCGCGCGCGTCGGAGGCGGTGGGTTTGGCGGCTTCGGCTGGTTTGACGACGGCCGGCGATTGGTGCTCGCACGCGCAGAGCGCGAGCAGCAGCAAGGGGCACGCGGTTTTCATAGGGCGCGCAGTATCGGGAATGCGCCGCGTTTCGGCAAGTGCGGTAGAAGGCGGCCATGCCCGAGAGCAATGACGGCGTGATCACCGACTTCTCCAATCGCACCACGTATGGCGGCTATCTGCAGCTGCAGAAGCTGCTCACGGCGCAGCTGCCGCTCAGCGTTCCGCCGCACCACGACGAGCTGCTCTTCATCATCCAGCACCAGACCAGCGAGCTGTGGTTCAAGCTCATTCTCCACGAGCTGCAGGCGGCCACGGCCTTCGTCCGCGCCGATCAGCTCTCGCCCACCTTCAAGATCCTCTCGCGGGTGAAGCACATCCAGGCGCAGCTCTCGTCGCAGTGGGCGGTTTTGGAGACGCTGACGCCTACCGAATACGGCGAGTTCCGCCACGTGCTGGGGCCCGCCAGCGGCTTCCAGTCGCTGCAGCACCGGCTCATCGAGTTCATGCTGGGCAACAAGGATCGCCGCATGCTGGCGGTGCACGCGCAGGACCCGGCCTCGCACGCGACGCTGAAGGCGGCACTGGAGGCGCCGACGCTCTATGACGAGTTCCTCCGCCACCTGGCCCGGCGCGGAAAGCCCATTCCCCGCGCGGTGCTCGAGCGCGATCTGACCGAGCCGCACCACGGCGACGACGGCGTGCGCGCGGTCATCCGCGAGATCTACGAGCACCCGCACGGCAATTGGGACGCCTACGAGATGTGCGAAAAGCTCATCGACGTGGACGAGCAGCTCTCGCTCTGGCGCTACCGGCACGTGAAGGTGGTGCAGCGGATCATCGGCTGGAAGCGCGGCACCGGCGGCACCAGCGGCGTCGATTATTTGAAGAAGCTCACGGACGTCCTGCTCTTTCCCGATTTATGGGACGTCCGCACCGAGCTGCGCGACAAGGCGTGACTTCCATCACGAGCGGAATTTAGTGGCTGAAGGCGAGCTTCCGGGGTCTACTGTCCATAGGCCCCCCGCCCACGAAGCTCTCACCAAAGAGTAGGCCAAACATGAAAACCTTGATCATCTTCTTCGCCGCGGCGGCGTTTGCCTGCGGCGGCACCGATGCGACCTCTTCCAATGCAGTGAGTGGAACCGTCGGCGGCGCCTCCCTTGGTTCGGTCGTCGACACCCAGGCGATCGTGGTCACCAACGGAAGCTGCGACAACTCGCACCCGACGGGCAATTTTCTCATCGTCCAGCTCTCCAGCACCGCGGGCATCTGCAGCGAGCTCAACGCCGTGAAGGTGGCTCCCAACTCGACCACGTTGA
>DATBAA010000888.1:0-8821 GCA_036271755.1 Myxococcales bacterium
CGGTCAAATGCTCGACGAACTTATGCCGCCATACTTGATATTTGCTCAAAGGCTTTCCAAACGCGCTGCGCTCGTTGCCGTATCGCAGCGCGTCCTCCACCATCAGCTGCATGCCCGCGACCGCGCCCAGGGCGGCCACCAGCCGCTCGCCCTGGACGTTGGTCATGACGTGATAGAAGCCTTCGTTCTCTTCGCCCAGTAGATAGCGCGCGGGTACTTTGCAATCCTCGAAGAAGAGCAGGCCGGTATCGGAGGATAGGTTTCCGACCTTGTCGAGCTTCTTCGAAACCGAGTAGCCGGCGACGTCGGTGGGGAAGGTCATCAGGGAAACGCCGCCATAGCCGGGGCCGCCGGTACGCACCGCGAGCGTGATGAAGTCGGCGCGGGTGCCGTTGGTGATCCACATCTTGGCGCCGTTGATCACGTAGTCGTCGCCCACGCGGCGCGCGGTGGTCTTGAGGTTCGCCACGTCTGAGCCGGCGTCGGGCTCGCTGATGCCCAGCGCGGCGATCTTCTCGCCGGCCAGCGCGGGGGCGAGGAACTCCTTCTTCTGCTCGGCGGTGCCGATCTCCTGGATGATGGGCGTGGCCATCTGCGACTGGACCAGGAGCGCCATGTTCACGCCGGCGTTGCGGCTGCGGCACAGCTCTTCGGCCAGGACCGCCACGAACCAGTAGTCGCCGTTCGAGCCGCCCACCTCCTCCGGATAGTTGATGCCCAAGGCGCCCAGCTCGGCCATCTGGGTGAACACCTCGCGGGGGAAGATGCCGGCCTCGTCCCACTCCAGCGCGTGCGGGGTCAGCTCCTTCTCGACGAAGGCGCGCAGGTTCTGGCGGAACAGCTCGTGCTCTTGGGTGAACGGCGCTTCGATGGCCATGGCTCAACCTCGACTGAATGAACGCTCATTCAGAAGCGTAGCACAGCCCCGAGCGCGACGCCCACGGTGAGCGCGGACCAGGCCACCGACGAGACCAGGGGCCGCTCCATCTCGCCCGCGCCGCGCGCCACCGAAGCGGGAATGGCGGCGAACATGGCGCCGACGCCGAAGCCGATCAGGCCGGGCGCCAAGAAGCTGGCCGCCACCGCGCAGAGCGTCGCCAGCTGCGGCAGCCAGATGGCGTTGGGCAACATCCGCTCCAAGCGCGAGGCCACCACCATGCCCGCGAGCGGCAGCCAGAAGAAGTGCGGCACGGTCGCCGCGACGCCGGGGCCCACCATCAAGCCGCAGCAGAGCGCGCAGACGGCCAGGCGCGTGCCCAGGGAGCTTCGCGCCGCATCGATGTATGCGCTCAGCGGCCAGGAGGAGCGCGGGGTTCCGCGATCGCGCAGATCGCGCAGGCCCACCAGAGTCATCAGGGTGAGCGGCACCGCCAGCAGCCACGCGATGTTGCCGAACGCCGCACCGATGCAGAAGCCCAGCGCGCCGCCCAGCCCCTGGCCCATGTCGAGCCAGGCGTAGGCCGCGGCCCGGCGCTCGACGGTGATGGAGTCGGCCATGCAGGTCGCGCAGAGATCGGCCAGCGCGGGCAGCGAGAAGGCCACCGCCGCCGCGCCCGCGAGCCCGCTCTTCAGCGCGAAGAGCCCGCCGCCAAGCGCAGCCGCGGCCAGGAGGCCCGCAACCAATGGACGCGGCAGCCGGGTGCCCAGCCACGCCCAGAGCGGCCTCAAGAGCCGCACGGCCGCCAGCGCGGCGAGGGCGTGCGAGTCGCGCAGTGCGGCCAGCCACAGCCAGGCCACCAGCTCCGCCGAGAAGGCGACCGTCGCGAGCCGCAGCGCGAAGCGGGCTTCGTCGGGGAAGAGCCGCGGGCGCAGCGGCGGCGCGGGCTGGATGGGAAACCGCGTGAGCTTGGGCCCGGTGGGCGCGAACTCTTCGGGGAGCTTGTCTTCGGAAGGCAGCTTGTCCGCCAATGCTTCGCGCCTCCGCGCTCAGCCCGTCGCCGGCAAAAGCCGGCTCCTCCGGGCCCACTGGCCGCGCTTCGTATCAGAAGCGGGCTTGCAGCGTCGCGCTTTCCGGCGTCAGCGCGATCATCAATCCGCCGGCGCCGATCGCGCCCAGGCCCGTGGCTGCCAGCGCGAGCGCGAAGATGTTGGCGCTGTGCGAGGCGGACGACTGCTCGCTGAGCCCGTTGCGCGGCGCCTGTCCCTGCTGGGAGATCTTCGCGTAGAGGCCGACGCCGGCAGCGGCGGTGAGCAAGCCGAGGCCGCCGGCGAAGAGGCCCAGCTCGACGCGGGCCCGGGCATCGCCGACCGACAGGCCGCCGGGGAGCGCCGCGCGCGGAACGGACGTGATGACAGGCTCGCTGTAGGTCGCGCCCAGCGACTCGCAGATGCCGCGTTGCAAAGCCGGTCCCAAGTCATCTGCGCGGACTTCGCCCTGCCATTCGCCGATGAGCTTCGCGTCCGCCGAGACGGCGCGGACGTGGACTCTGTAGCCACTGGCGATCTCGTCGACCTGCGCGCTGGTGATCGACGAGAGCCCCGCGCGCTGCGCGACGCCGGCCAGGCACACCTCTTCGTCGGGAGCGCAGCCGCTGGGCTCGACCGCCAGCAACGGACTGCCGTCTTTAGGCTCGTAGAGTTGACTAGCCAGGCGAGCGGCCTGCCGCGTCTCTCCGTGGGGCAGCTGGAAAGGATAGAGGCCAACCTGGCCGGCCAGAGCGGCAGTCGAGCAGAGAAATGCGACACAGAAGACGCGCATGCCCTTTCTTGAAACCCGAAGCGACTGGCCGTCAACTTCTCAGCCAAACAAGCAGCCAGGCGCTCGCGGACGCGCCTACATCGGCGTCAACAGTTCGCACGGCAAGTGAGGCCAGAAGCGGCCTCGGCGTGATAGCGTTCTCAATCGAGATGAACTGCGCGAGCTGCGGCGCACCGCTGAGTCCCAAACAAACGCTCTGCGATGCCTGCCACGGCCTCGCATTGCCGGAGCCGCGCGTCGCGCCGGGCATCGCCGGCTTCAAGGTGGCGCAAGAGCTGGGCGCGGGCCGCTTCTCGCAGACCTGGCTGGTGCGCGACGACAGCGGCACGCCGCTGGTGCTCAAGCTCCTGCGCCGCTACGCGCCCGACTCCACTGCCGTGCAGCGCTTCAACGACGAGCAGCACCGCATCGGGCAGCTGCCCGGACATCCCAGCCTGGCGCGGCCGCTGGTGGGCGGCGTGCATCTCGTCTCCGCGTTCTTCCTCGTCTACCAGTACGGCGGCGAGACCACGCTGGCCGACGAGCTGCGGCAGCGCGGGCGGCTCTCTCCGGCGCGGGCGCTCGAGCTCTGCGCGCAGCTCTGCGAGGCGCTGGCCATCTTGCACCTCGAGGGTCTCAAGCATCTCGATCTGAAGCCCGCCAACGTAGGCCTCGTGCGCGGGAAGGACGGCGGCGAGCGCGCCGTGCTGCTCGATGCCTATACGGGCCACCTGCTCTCGCACGTCGGGCTGCTCGAGGACGAGCGGCTGCCGCTCTCGACCGCGGCCTATCGCGCGCCCGATGACGAGCTGACGGCGCGCAGCGACCTCTATTCCATTGGCGCCCTGCTCTTCCATCTCGTCTCGGGGCGGCTGCCGGTGCTGGGCACGACCACCGACGAGCTGATCAAGGCGCATCGCGAGCACCCGCCGTTGAAGCTCGCCGATGCCGGCCGCGCCGCGAAGCCCGAGCTGGAAGACATGCTGGCCGCGCTGCTGGCGAAGGATCCGGCGAAGCGTCCGGCGAACGCGCTGCAAGTGGCGCTGGCGCTGCGGACGCTCGTGCCGCTGACGAAGTCCGAGACGGACACTTCTCCCGAGCTGCCCAAGGTGAAGGCAAAGCCGCCGGCGCGGAAGATGATCAGCAAGCGCTGGCAGGCCGCGGGAGTTGCCGCCGCGGTCGCCGTCATCGCCGCGGTGCTGCTGCTGCGCGGGACAAAGCCGCGGCCCGCGCCGGTGTTGGCCGAGGCGACGCCCGGCCCGGTGGTGACGCAGCCGCAGCAGCTCGCCGCCGGCGAGCCGGCCATCATTCCGCTGACGAAGGCGCCTGCGCCCGCGGCCGAGCCGCAGCCCGAGGGCCGCCCGCCCCCCAGCCGCTATTCGAAGAACTTCGAGCGCGCGCAGAAGGCGCTCTGGGTCAACAAGCCCGGGTCGGCCATCGCCATCCTGCGGCCGCTCTTGATGTTGCCGCTGACCCGCAACGACCGCGCCCGCGCCGAGCACATGATGGGCGAGGCCAATGCGAAGATGGGCAAGAAGGCCGCCGCCGCGCGCTGGTACAGCCATTCGCTGCAGCTGTCTCAGCGCTAGCCGTCGCGCTGGCCCTTGCCGACCAGCGATGGGTCGGTGGGAAACTTCTCGAAGCCCTCCAAGAGCTGCGCGCAGAAGGCCACCGCCGCGCGCTTGTTGGCCGCGAAGCGCACCAGCATCAAGTCCGCGCCGCGCTCGCCGGCCAGATCACTGCCCACTGATTGTAATACATTGAGAAGATCAACACCCAGCTCGACGAGATACGCCTCGGGCCCGCCCGCCAGCCGCAAGCCGATGGCCGGGTCGACGCTGGCCTCCAGCGCAGCCGATTCCGTCCTGCCGTCGAGCAGCTCCTCGAACGTCCGCAGGAATTGAATCAAGTCCATGTCCAGCAAGGTCGCGCGCGGGACGGCCAGCATGGAGACGAACCCGCGCGGCTCGTTGCGGTAGCGCTCCACCGAGACGCGCATGGCCAGCGACGCCGGCTGGCGGGTGCCGTCGGAGATGCGCTCCAGCAGCTCGATTCGCAATTGCAGATTGGAGGTCTGGTTCAACAGCACGGCCATGGAACTCATGTTACATGACGCGCGCCCCATGAACCGGCTCAGACCGCTCTTGCTGCCGACGATCGCGGGCGTCCTCTACTTCTTGTCGTGGATCGGCTTCGGCATCTGGCCGCTGGCGTTCGTCTGCTTCCTGCCGCTGCTCTGGGCGCTGCGCGGGACGACGCTGAAGCAGGCCTTCCTGCGCGGCTGGTGGTTCGGCTTCGTGCTGCACCTGGGCGGCTACACCTGGATCATGCACCTGCTCCAGGTCTTCGCCGAGGCGCCGGCGTGGGTGGCGTTCCTGGGCTACCTGCTGCTCTGCACCGCGCAGGGCCTGCTCTTCGCGGCCATGTCGCTGCTGCTGGTGTGGCTGCAGAAGCGGACGCGCTGGCACTACGTGGCGCTGTTGCCCATCTCGCTCGCAGCCTCGGAGCTCTGCATTCCCCTGCTCTTCCAGAGCTACACGGGCGTCGCGCTGATGCCGGTGTTGCCGCTGGTGCAGATCGCCGATCTGGGCGGCCCCATCCTGCTCTCGGCGCTGCAGGCGCTGATCAACGGCGCGCTCTTCGACGCGTTCGTGGCCTATCGCGATCGCGAGCCGGCGCCGCTGTGGCCCATGAGCATCTCGCTCATCGCGCTCCTGGGCACCGGCGCCTACGGCTTCTTGCGGCTGGTGCAGATGGACGCAAAGCAGCTGGCGGCGCCGCACGTGCGCATCGGGCTCGCGCAGCCGAACGTGGGCGCGACCGAGCTGCACGAGAACCCCCTGGCTTCGGTGCGCACGCTGCGCGACGAGACCGCCGAGATCTCCGCCCGCGAAGGCTCGCTGGCCATCTGGCCGGAGGTGGGCTTCAACACCCAGGCGGTGCCCGAGGGCGCCACCGACGGCCGGGCCATCCAGGGCAACATCCCCATCGCGCTCATCGCGGGCGTCGAGCGCGTCTCCCACAAGGACGTCTGGAACAGCGCCATCGCCATCGACACCCAGGGCCGCATCGGCGGGCACTACGACAAGATGCAGCTGCTGGCGTTCGGCGAGTCGATCCCCGGCGGCGAGTGGTTTCCCAAGGTGTACGACTGGCTGCCGCAAGTGGGACACCTGTCGCGGGGCAAGACCACGGCGCCCCTGAAGCTGCTCGGCTACAGGTTTGGCACCTTCATCTGCTACGAGGGCATCCTCCCGGCCATCGTCAACGAGATCATGACCGATCACGGAGAGGGCCGCCCGCATGCGCTGGTCAACCTCACCAACGACTCCTGGTACGGCGCCGGGCACGAGCAGGAAGAACACTTGATGCTGGCGGTGGTGCGCAGCATCGAGCACCGGCGCTGGCTGCTCCGCGCCACCTCCACCGGCATCAGCGCCTTCGTCGACGCCACGGGCCGCATCGTCCAGCGCATCGGCCGCAACGAGCGCGGGGTGGCGGTGCAGAACGTGCCCATGCTGCAGGGCCAGACCGTCTTCGAGGTCCTGGGCATGTGGCCCGGCTGGGCCGCGCTGGCCTGTTTCGCCTGGGCGTTCGTCTTCAAGAGGCCCGCGAAAGCCTGACGATCCGGCCGGTTTGGCGGGCGCCAGCCTGCTTTGTCAGACCCCCCGTGTAGGCTCCACAAATGCTGGTTGAGAAGCTCACGGCAGACCCTTATCCTGCGCGGTCCCCCGCCGTCCGCAAGGAAGCCATGGAACCCGATACCATCCTCGTGAAGGGAGCCCGCGAGCACAACCTCAAGGGCGTCACTCTCGAGATCCCCAAGAAGAAGCTCGTGGTCTTCACCGGCGTGTCCGGAAGCGGCAAGAGCTCGCTCGCTTTCGACACCCTCTACGCGGAAGGGCAGCGGCGCTACGTCGAATCGTTGAGCGCCTACGCACGGCAGTTCCTGGGGCAGATGGAGAAGCCGCACTACGACGTCATCCGCGGGCTCTCGCCCACCATCTCCATCGAGCAGAAGGCGGCCTCCAACAACCCGCGCTCCACCGTGGGCACCATCACCGAAATCCACGACTACCTGCGCGTGCTCTACGCGGCCATCGGCAAGCAGCACTGCACCATCTGCGGGCGGCGCGTGGGCAAGCAGAGCGCGCAGCAGATCGCGGATGAGCTGGCCAAGCTGCCCGAAGGCACCAAGCTGACTCTGCTGGCGCCTCTCATCGAGCAGCGCAAGGGCGAGCACAAGGACGTGCTGCAAGACGCCCGCAAGCGCGGCTTCGCCCGCGCGCGCGTGGACGGCACCATCAAAGACCTGGACGAGGACATCGAGCTCGACAAGAAGAAGAAGCACGACATCGCGGTGGTGGTGGACCGCCTGGTGGTGAAGCCCGGGGAGACCGGCCGCCGCCTCATCGACAGCGTCGAGACCGCTTTGAAGGAAGGCAAAGGCATCTTGCACGCCCTGACCGCGGTCAAAGGCGGAGAGACCCACAGCATCTACAGCGAGCACTTGAGCTGCCCGGTGGACGGCATCAGCTTCCCCGAGCTGGCGCCGCACAGCTTCTCCTTCAACAACCCGCTCGGCATGTGCCAGGAGTGCAATGGCCTCGGCAGCCGGCCGGAGATGGACGCGGACCTGATCATCCCCGAGCCCGGCCGCTCCATCCGCGGCGGCGCGGTCGAGCCTTGGAACCACGCGCTGGAGAAGCAGGGCGGCTGGACGTTCCGCATGATCGAGTCGCTCTCCAGCTCGTTCAAGGTGCCGCTCGACAAGCCCTGGAAGGAGCTGCCCAAGGACGTCCGCGAGCTCTTGCTGCACGGCTCCGGCGACGAGACCATGAGCATCAAGTGGTCCGAGGGCGGCCGCACCGGCACGTACAAGACCAGCTTCGAAGGCATCATTCCCATGCTCATGCGGCGGTTCAAGGAGACCACCTCCGAGAGCATGCGCAAGCACTACCTGCGCTACTTCAGCGACAAGCCCTGCACCGGCTGCAAGGGCGAGCGTCTGCGGCCCGAGAGCCGCGCCGTCACCATCGGCGACACGCTCAAGAAGGGCAGCTCCACCGACGTGGACGACCCGGGCAAGAGCATCGTCGGGGTCTCGCGCATGACCATCGAGCAGGCCATGCAGTTCCTGCATGAGCTGCCGCTGGTGGGCAACGACAAGGTCATCGCCACCGAGCTGCTGAAGGAGATCAGCAACCGCCTCCGCTTCCTGCTCGACGTAGGACTAGGCTACCTGACTCTGGATCGTCCGGGGCCGACCTTGAGCGGCGGCGAGTCGCAGCGCATCCGCCTCGCTTCGCAGATGGGGTCCGAGCTGACGGGCGTCATCTACATCCTGGACGAGCCGTCCATCGGTCTGCACCAGCGCGACAACGCCCGCTTGCTCGCGACGCTGAAGCGGCTGCGCGATCTGGGCAACAGCGTCATCGTGGTCGAGCACGACGAAGAGACCATGGAGGAGGCGGACTGGCTGGTGGACTTCGGCCCGGGCGCGGGTGAGTTGGGCGGCGAAATCGTCGCCTCTGGCACTCCCGCGCAGGTGATGAAGAACGAGAAGTCCATCACCGGCGGCTACCTCTCCGGGCGGCGCCGCATCGAGGTTCCGCAGCAGCGGCGGCGCGGCAACGGCAAGTCGATCAAGCTCCTGGGCGCGGCTGCCAACAACCTCAAAGAGGTGGACATCGAAATTCCGCTCGGCTGCCTGGTGGCTGTCTCGGGCGTCTCGGGTGCGGGCAAGTCCACGCTGGTCAATCGCATCCTTTACCCGGCGCTGGCCCGCGCCATCTACGGCTCGCGAGACGCGCCCGGCACGTACAAGGCGCTGAGCGGCATCGAGCACCTGGACAAGGTGATCGAGATCGACCAGAAGCCCATCGGCCGCACGCCGCGCAGCAACCCCGCGACGTACACGAAAGTCTTCGACGCCATCCGCGACGTCTTCGCCCGCACTCCGGAAGCGCGCGCCTACGGCTACGAGCCGGGGCGCTTCAGCTTCAACGTCAAGGGCGGCCGCTGCGAGGCGTGCGAAGGCGACGGCCTGAAGGTCGTCGAGATGCACTTCCTGGCAGACGTCTACGTCCCTTGCGAAGTGTGCCAGGGCAAGCGCTTCAACGACGCCACGCTGCGGGTGCAGTT
>DATBAA010000889.1:0-1863 GCA_036271755.1 Myxococcales bacterium
GCCGTCTTGGGTCTGGGCCTGGGGCCCGCGGCGAGCACGGCCACCATCGGCCCGCAGAGCGTCGTTCCCTGGAGCGCGCGCTCCGTCGTCACCAGCGCGGTCTACGCCGGACGCATGCTGGGCGGCGCGGTGGCCATCGCCATCCTGGACGTCTGGCAGGCCTCGCCGTCGCTGCAGGTGATGTTGCTGGCGCCGGTGGGCATCGCGGGCGGGCTTTTGCTGCTCAGCCTCGCGCCGGGCGGCCGCATGGGCGAAGAAGTGCTGGAGCTCGCCGCCGTCGACTGAAGCTAGGCGGCGCCTTTGCTCGTCGCCGGGTCGCTCAGCATTCCCCAGGCTGCCGCCAGCCGCACCAGGTCCAGCGCGGAGTGCGCGTCGAGTTTGCGCAGGATGCGCGCCCGGTGCGTCTCGACGGTGCGCGGGCTGATGGCCAGCTCGCTCGCGACATCGCGCGTGGAGCGCCCCGCGACCGTCAGCTCGAACACCTCGCGCTCGCGGACCGTCAGCTTGTCCAGCGGCCGCTGCAAGCGCTTGCCCGGCTGCGCGGGCAGCGTCGTCTCCGCCAGCAGCGGCGCCATGTACGAATGGCCGCGCGCCACCTCGCGAATGGCCTCCACCACCTCTGCGGCGGGCTGGCTCTTGCACGCGTAGCCGCGCACGCCGGCCTCCAGCGCGTCGGCCACGCTCGACTCGTCGGCGATCATGCTCAGCGCCAGCACGCGCCGGTTCGGATCGTCGCGAAGCAGCTCGCGCGCGACCGAGATGCCGGAGAGCCCGGGCATCATGAGATCGAGCACCACCACGTCGGGGTGGGCCTCGTGCACGGCCGTGGAGGCCGCCCGCGCAAGAGAGGTGCTGGCGACGACCTTGAGGTCCGGCTGGGTTGCGAGCACGGCCCGCAAACCGTCCAAGAAGAGCTGGTGGTCGTCGATCAGCGCCACGGTGTACTGAGTCATTTAGATGGTCCCCATATGAGAGAGTCTACTACTTGAGGGGCAGACAGGGCACTATCCGACCCGTCGATGCTCACTAGAGACATCATTGTGATCGGCGCCTCGGCCGGCGGCGTCGAGGCTTTGACTGCCCTGGTGCGGCGGTTGCCGCCCGATCTGCCGGCTTCGATCTTCGTCGTGCAGCACGTCCCCTCCGAGCACAAGAGCATGCTGCCGCGCATCCTCGGCGCGGCGGGAAAGCTGCCCGTCACCCATCCCGCCGACGGCGAGAAGTTCGAGCGCAGCCAAGTCTATGTCGCACCGTCGGATCATCATCTGCTGCTCGAAGAAGGCCACATGCGCGTCGTCCGGGGACCGCGCGAGAACGGCTATCGTCCTGCAGCGGACACCCTTTTCCGCAGCGCCGCCCGGACCTACGGGCCGCGGGTCATCGGCGCGGTGCTCACCGGCGCGCTCGACGACGGCACCGCGGGCCTCATCGCCATCAAGCAGCAGGGCGGCTTCGCGGTGGTGCAGAAGCCGGAGGAAGCCTACTGCGCCGACATGCCGCGCTCCGCGCTGGAGCACGTGGACGTGGACGAGGTGGTCACCATCGCCGAGCTGGCGCGCCAGCTGCCCAAGTGGGCGCGGCAAGGTGCGCCGGCCAGGGGTTCGCGGCAGCTGTTGCAGCCGCTCCTGGAGCAGCCCGCGCCCTTCACCTGCCCTGCTTGCGGCGGAGTGCTGAACGAGATCCACGAGGGCAAGCTGACGCGCTTTCGCTGCCGCGTCGGCCACGCCTACAACCCCGAGTCGCTGCAGCACGCGCAGGCGCTCGATCTCGAATCTGCCCTCTGGGCCGCGCTGCGGGCGCTGGAGGAGCAGAGCGAGCTGGCCCGGCGCCTCGCCACCCGGGCCCGCTCGATCAAACAGACGA
>DATBAA010000890.1:0-7552 GCA_036271755.1 Myxococcales bacterium
GAAGCCGGCGCGGAGCTCGAGCGAGTGTTGCGGGCGGAAGGCGGCGGTCAGCGCGGGGCTCAGGCCGGTGTCGTTGCCGATGTGGTCGAAGCGGAGGGCCGGGTGCAGCGCGAAGGTGCTGGTCAGCTGCACGTCGTCGGCCAGCGAGAGCGAGCCGATGCCGCGCTGGTGGGCGCCGGTGCTGGTGCCGTGGACCCACTCGCTGCCGCCTTCGATGGTGGCGCGCAGCCACTGGTGGTCGCCCAGCGGCGCGGCCACCTCGCCCTGGGCGCGGGCTCCGCTCGAGCGCTGGTCGTCGCGCGCGCAGCCGGCGACGCCGTCCTGGCAGTCGCCGAAGATGCTCACGCCGCGCAGTTCGAGGCGATCGAGGCGGCCCCAGGTGCGCACCGACCACTGCACGTCCCGGGCGTTGCCGCGCAGGCGCACCCCGAGCAGGCCGCCCTCGTCGAGCTCGCGGGAGAGCGGGGTGGGCGCGCTCGACGGGCCGGGCAGACCGCGGCCGCCGGCGCTGAAGAGCGCGATGGTGTCCAGCTCGAGATCGTCTCCGAGCGGGTACGCGACGCGGGCAAGGCCGGAGCCGCGGGTAGCGTCGGCGTTCTCGCGGGTGAAGTCGAAGAACGGCGAGCCCGGGACGTTGGGCGTCAGCTGCCGGCGGTAGTTGAAGTCGCCCTCGGTGTGATCGGCTTGCACCGCCAACAGCGCGCTGCCGCCGTTGCCGAAGGGTGCGGTTCCGTCGGCGGCGAGCTGCCCGGTGGTGAAGGAGCCGCCCGAGAGCTGCACGCCGCCCGAGAGCCGATCGATCTCAGCCTTGGGAATCAGCTCCACTGCTCCGCCCAGCGCGCCGGCCCCGAGCTGGGCTCCCAGCACTCCGCGCGTCACCACCATCCGCGAGAACAGGGTCGCGGGCAGCGTCGCCAGATCGATCGATCCGCCGCCCGGCCCCTGCAGCGGGATGCCGTCGAGGAGGATCAACGATTCGTCCGCCGTGGCGCCGCGCAGGGACAGCGTCGCCGCCTGCCCTGGACCGCCCAGCGGATGAACGGTCACGCCCGGCGCGGCCAGGAGCATCTCCGAGACCGAGCGGACCTCGCCGCCGAACTGCGCGGCATCGATGACCGTCCCGGCCGTCGCTGGCGCATTCACGGAAGTGACGGGCTTCTGGCCCACCACCTCGATGCTCTCGCCCGGTCCCTCCGCGCGCACGGCCACGGAGAGGAAAACGAGCAAGAGCTGAATGCGCACGAAGGCGCGAGACGGCGTCACGGGGCTCCCCTCTTTCTCTCGAAGAGGTGAAAGCGCATGAACGCCGCCAGGCAGGTTTCCTGGCTCCCGGGTCTGCTGCGCACCTTGCGCTGCGTGCCGCCCCCGCCTTCCCCGCTTTCGCGAGTGGCACGTTGGAGGCTGGCTACCCGGCTACAGTGGCGGGACCGCGCCGGTGTTGGACCGGCTTCCCTCGAGGTCTTCTTCCGAAGACGCCACGGCGGCGGACTACGAGTTGTGCGGGCGACTTATCGCTTCGCCTGCGCGGTGGTCAAGGGATGAAGCGTGCTGTCCCCCGAAACCGCGAGGTGCGACCGCAGGCGCTGCACCAGGGCATGCAAGCCTTTGATGCGCCCGAGATCTTCCAGCGAGGAGAAGGGCTTCTTCTCCCGGCGCTCGACGATCTTCTCCGCACGACCCTTCCCGATGCCCGGCAGCAGCTGCAGCTCGGCCGTCGTTGCGCGGTTCACGTTGAGCACGCCGGCCATGGGCGGCTTGTTGGACTTCTTCCGCTGGTGATGCGCCGCTCCGCTCGATACTTCGGGCGGCGCTTCGGGCTGCGCTTGCGCAGCCGTTTCCGTCGCGGCGCCCAGGAGCGCCGCCGTCAAGAATGCGATGAGCATGTCGGTATCCGAGCCCGCCGATGAGGGCCCGCGCGAGGCAGGGCCCCAGGGGCGTTCAGGCCTCGGCCTCCACCGGCGAAGGAGTGCGCTCGCGGTTGTTGTACTCGCGATCGTCTTCCCTGATGTTCAGCCGCCCACCGACCGGGAACGCGTCGAGGAACAAATTGAACGATCCGTCGCGGTTCTTGAAGGCGCTGCCGACGCGGCTCCAGATCGCCTTTCCGTTCTTGCGCTCGATAATGTTGTACGCCGCCCAGGGCTTGCTGCCGCCGCCCGCTACCTTCTGCTCATTTTCCATTTGTCCCTCCGTCGCCTCGAAAGAAGCGCTCTCGCGGAGGAGCTAAAGCATCCGGTGTGCCAGCGCGGTCTCGCTCTGAAGCGCAGCGATCCAATGGTCCGAAAATGAGACCCTGCTGTGTTTTCGCGCCCAAAACGCTACCATCGCCAACGTGACCCGCGTCCTTCTTTTCATCGCTCTCCTCGGCCTGGCTTCACGTCCGGCCCGGGCCTGCAAATGCCGGCAGGAGTCCGACGATCTGCAAGCCAATCTCAAGACCGCGCGCGAGAACGCGGTCGCCATCTATCGGGCCCGCGTGGACGCCGCCGACGACTCGTCGAGAGCCTGGGTCGACGTGCTGGAGGTCTTCAAGGGCGACGTCAAGAGCGGCAGCCACCTCGAGCTGCCCGCCGGCGGTGGCGGCGACTGCTCGATCAATTTTCGCATCGGCCTCGAGTATCTGATGTACGCGACCGGCTCTGGGCCTACGAGCGTTGGCCTCTGCTCGCGCACGAGGGCCATCAAACCGGCGGATCTGGAGCTGACCTGGCTGCGCGAGCGCGTCCTGCCGCCCGCGCCGGTGGCGCTCCAGCGCGAGACCGTCTCCTGCGAGCCTTGCGACATCCTGGCCGTCGGCGGGCGGTTGATCGCCGGGCCAGGAGCGCGGCCACGCCCGTTCGATTGGCCGCCCTCCGCGCGAGGCGCGCTCGAGTCCGGCCGGCCTTTCTTCACCAATGCAGATTCATCCGACCCGGCTCAGCGCGCCATGGCCGGAATCTCCTTCGGTGGAAAAGCCTTCGAGCTGACCGACACGGCCGTCGACGCCGCCTGCGCTCGAAGAGTCCAGCTTCGCTGGTGCGCGCGCGTCGAGGTCACTTCCGCGCCTGGGTCGTATCCGTCATTCGCCTGCGTCGGACCCGGCGAGCCGGAATTGCAGTGCGATCAATCCACCAGCCGCAGAGCGCACTGGGAACCTCTTGAAGCCTTGCAGCCGGGGAGCTGCCGTTGGCTCCCGCTGGACGAACCCAGGTGCCTCTTGGAGGCTGGCCAACCGCTGCCGGCGAAGGCGCCGCAAACGCCTGTGCTGGCTTGCCGGGCCGCCGCGCGAAACAAGCGCTACCTGTGCAAGGTCGAGCCGGCGGTGCACCCTACTGAGGCATTCGCAGGGGCGGCGGCACCGGGCCGCTGAGATCGATCTTCCCGAACTGCGCCTCGTACTTGGCGACGTTTTCTTGTAGCGCGACCAGGAACCGCTTCATGTGCTTCGGGCTGTTGATCACGCGGGCGCGAACCACTGCCTTGGGAGCCTGCGGCTGCACGTAGATGAAGTCGATGGCGAACTCCGTCTCGTTGTGGTGCAGCATCGCCATGTTGACGTAGACGCCGTTCGCGGTCGGCTCTTCGAGCTGGAGCTGGATCTGGACTTGCGGAACCTGCGGATTGTCGGCCATGGCGCCTTCTAACACCCGGCACACCGCGTGCAAGCGTTTGCGGGCATGGTCCGAATTTGCTACCGCCAGCCGTATGCAAGCCGAAGGATTCGCTCTTGGCGACGGACCAGACGCCTGTTTGATCCTGCACGGCTTCACGGGCACCCCGGCGGAAGTGCGCCCCATCGGCGAGGCGCTGGCGCGCGTAGGCATTCGCTCGGTGGGCCCGCTCCTCCCCGGACACGGCCGCAACCCGGAAGATCTCTTCACCACCACGCACGAAGAAATGGTCAATGCCGCCAAGGAAGCGCTGCTGAGCCTGCGCGGCGCGAGGAAGCTCTATTTGTGCGGGCTCTCCGCGGGCGCGGCCATCGCGGTGCAGCTCGCTTCGCGCAGCTGGCTGAGTGAGGGCTTGCCCGATCTGGAAGCCATGGTGCTGCTGGCGCCGGCCATCCAATTCTCGGGCGCGAGCTGGCTCTATGCGGAGGTGGTGGGGCGGCTGCCGGCGCTGCCCATCATGTTCTCCAAAGGAGCGCGCGACATCGCCGAGGTGGACGACCGCGAGCGCGAGCCGTCCGCGTACACGGCCGTGCCCATGCGCTGGGGCCGCGAGCTGCGCGAGCTCGCGGAGGAGGCGCAGAAGCTGGCTCCCCGCGTGCGCGTGCGAACGCTCATCTTGCAGGGCGGAAAAGATCGGACGGTTGCGCTGGGCGGCGCGCTCAAGCTCTCGCGGCTCCTGGGCACGGTGCACCCGCCCGAGGTGCGCGTGCTTCCGGGGAGCGGCCATGTGCTGCCGCTCGACCGGGACTCCGCGCAGGTCTGCAGCGACGTCGTGAGGTTCTTCCAAGGAGAGCAGTGATGGCCAGGTACGTCCTCGCGATCGATCAAGGCACCACCGGCAGCACCGCGCTCCTCCTCGATCAGCGGCTCTCGGTGAAGGCCAAGGCCAACGTCGAGTTCCGGCAGATCTTTCCCAAGCCGGGCTGGGTGGAGCACGACTTCGAGGACATCTGGGACTCGACCTTGAAGGCCATCGGCAAGGCCATGCGCGAGGCGGGCGCGAAGCCGAAGGATCTGCAGGCCATCGGCATCACCAACCAGCGCGAGACGACGCTGCTCTGGGACCGGCGCACCGGCAAGCCGCTGCACAACGCCATCGTCTGGCAAGACCGGCGCACGGCCGACCTCTGCAACCAGCTCAAGGCCGCGGGCAAGGAGCCGTGGATTCGCGAGAAGACCGGCCTCGTCCTCGACGCCTACTTCAGCGGCACCAAGCTGCGCTGGCTGCTCGATCACGTGAAGGGCGCGCGGGCCAAGGCGCAGAGCGGGCAGCTCTGCTTCGGCACCATCGACAGCGCGCTGCTCTGGAGGCTGACCGGCGGCGAGGTGCACGCGACCGACGTCACCAACGCCTCGCGAACGCTGCTGATGGATTTGGAGAAGCGCGCCTGGGACGACGAGCTGTGCGCGCTCTTCGACGTGCCGCCCAGCGTGCTGCCGGAGATCAAGCCGTCGGCGGGCGTCTTCGGAGTCACCAAGGGCGTCAAAGGATTGCCCGATGGTGTTCCCATCGCGGGCATCGCCGGAGATCAGCAGGCGGCCATGGTCGGCCAGGCCTGCTTCACCGAGGGCGAAGCCAAGTGCACGTACGGCACGGGCGCGTTCTTGTTGATGAACGCCGGGCCTCGCAAGGTGACCTCGCGGCACGGGCTGATCGGGACGGTGGCCTGGCAGATTGGCGATGAGGTCGCTTATGCGCTGGAGGGCAGCGCGTTCATCGCGGGGGCGGTGGTGCAGTGGCTGCGCGATGGGCTCGGCCTCTTCAAGAAGTCGTCCGAGGTAGGGGACCTGGCGGCGTCGGTTCCCGATTCGGGCGGCGTGACGTTCGTGCCGGCGCTGGCCGGTCTGGGCGCCCCGCACTGGCGGCAAGAGGCGCGCGGGCTCATCTCGGGCATCTCGCGCGGCACGACCAAGGCGCACCTGGCGCGGGCGGCGCTCGAGGGAGTGGCCTTCGAGATCCACGAGCTGGCGCAGGCGATGGCGCAGGACATCGGCAAGCCCATGCCCATGTTTCGCGTCGACGGCGGCGCTGCTGCCAATGATCTCCTGATGCAGTTCCAGGCCGATCTGCTGCAGACGCCCATCGAGCGGCCGAAGATGCTGGAGACCACTGCGCTGGGAGCGGCTTTTCTCGCCGGCCTGGGGACGGGCATCTGGGCGGGCACCAAGGAGCTGAAGAGCGCGTGGCGGCCGGGCAAGCAGTTCAAGCCGAAGATGAAGAGCGACAAGCGCGACGAGCACCTGGCGCGGTGGAAGGCGGCCGTCTCGAAGGCCTAGCCCGCGGCGAGCTTGATGCGGACGATCATCTCGACGAGCTTGCGCGAGTTTTCGTCCAGCTCGACGAACTCCAGGCCGATGCCCGTCTGGTCCGCGCGGGCGATGCGCGCCTTGCCCTCCACGATGCGCTCGCGGCCGGCGTCGAACTTGAGCGAGACGATGCTGCCCACCTGGTGCGGCGTGCCGTCGAGCTCAGCCCCCTCGATGAACATGCCGCCTTCGGAGATGTTGCCCGCGTGGACCGAGAGGAACTGCTGCACCGACGAGAACTTGAGCGACACCTGCAGGTCGACTCGCGCGCGCGGGTGCCTGCGTTGGTGCGGATGCTGGCCGCTCTGGTCGTCGTCCCCCGGCACGTTGGTCATTGTGCCATGCGGATCGTCAATTGCGCATTCCGAAGCAGTCAGATCTGGCATGGGCTGAAGAGGCCTCGGCACGCTTGGCGAAGATCTTTAGGACCCAATGCTCAGTCGAAGAGCAAAGTCATGGCTTCTCCTATGGACGAGACGCCGCAGAGCTCCAAAGAGGTGGCGCGCGACCGCACGCGATTTCCTTCCGGCAGGACGCAGCGCGTGAAGCCCAGCTGCGCGGCCTCTGCCAGCCGCTGCTCGAGCTGCCCCACCGCGCGCACTTCTCCGGCCAGACCCACCTCGCCCAGGATCAGCGTCCCGGGCGCCAGCGGAATGTCCCGCAGCGAGGACATCAAGGCGGCGGCGATGGCCAGATCTCCCGCCGGCTCGGGCAGAGACGCTCCGCCGGTGACGCTGACATAGATGTCCTTGTCGGCGATGACGATGCCCTCTTTGCGCTCGAGCACGGCCGTCAAGAGCGCCACTCGCGCCGAGTCGACGCCGACCGCCGTCCGGCGCGCCGAGCCGCCCGACGATGAATCCGCCACCAGCGCCTGCACCTCCACCAAGAGCGGCCGGCTGCCGTTCATCACCGCGGTGACCGCGCTGCCAGAAGCATTGCGAGGCCGCTCGGCGAGGAAGAGCGCGCTGGGGTTGGGCACTTCGACCAGGCCTTCGGACTTCATTTCGAAGACGCCGATCTCGTTGGTGCTGCCGAAGCGGTTCTTGTGCGCGCGCAGCACGCGATAGGCGTGGCTTCTGTCTCCCTCGAAGAAGAGCACGGTGTCGACCAGGTGCTCGAGCACGCGCGGCCCGGCGATGGAGCCCTCTTTGGTGACGTGCCCGACGATGACCACCGGCGTGTCCGTCTCTTTGGCGAACGCCGTCAGCCGGTGGCCCACCTCGCGCACCTGCGTGACCGAACCGGCGGCGCTCTCCACGCCGCGCAGACAGAGCGTCTGGATGGAGTCGATGGCGAGCACCCGCGGCTTCATGCGCCGGGCGTGATCGATGGCCACCTCCGCGTCCGTCTCGGCCGCGAGAAAGAGCGACGGAGACAACGCTTTCAAGCGCTCTCCGCGCAGCCGGATCTGCTGCAGCGACTCTTCGCCGCTGACGTAGAGCACCGGCCGCGAGGTGCGCGCGAGCCTGTCCAACGCGCTCAAGAGCAGCGTGCTCTTGCCGATGCCCGGGTCTCCCGCCAGCAGCACCACGCCGCCCGGAACGAGGCCGCCGCCGAGCGCGCGGTCCAGCTCTCCGATGCCTGTCTGGTCG
>DATBAA010000891.1:0-6517 GCA_036271755.1 Myxococcales bacterium
AGCTTACCACCCGGAGTTCGTCGAGCCGCCGTCCGCGACGTTGCGCTTGTTCTTGTCGTCGGCGCAGACGTCGCGGTGCAGGATGTGCGAGCCGGTGGGGATGTACGCGTCGCACGGCTCGGTTCCCAGCGCCTTGCGGCGCAGCTGGACGGCCAGGAAGGTCGCGTCCTTCATGGTCTGCGCCTGCTCGTCGGCGGTCACGGCCGGCGCGCCGGTCACCCCGCAGACGAACTGCCAGACCAGCCGATCGTTGGGATGCCAGACCCGGCCGTTGGAGGCGATCCACGCCCCGATGGGTGGCGCAGCGCCTCCCGCCGGTCCAGCCGCGGCGCTCAGCATCGGCTTCGGCAGCCGGGTACCCAGCTCGAACGCATCGCGCTGGAAGAGCACGTCGCAGCCCGTCTGCGCGCCGGCCTCCGCGACCGCGTCGAAGAAAGCCTTCAGCTGCCTGGTCTGCTTGCCCTCCAATTGCAGGATGCCGACCGCCTTGAAGGGCGGCGCCGCCATCAGCTCCTTCTCGTCCAGCGCGATGATGGGCAGCAGCTGGCGCGGAGTGCCCTTGAACGAGCTCTCCAGCGGGATGAAGCTCAGCGTCGGAGCGGGGTTGGTGTCTGCCGGGGTCTCGCCCGGCTTCGCGGCGGCGCAACCAATCAGCAAGGCGCAGATCAAAGGCAGCCGAATCATATGAGCCCTCTCACGCAGCGCTATCGGCTGCTGGCTTCGCGGCGGATCTTGGGATCGTCCATGCAGACGTCCTGCTTGCGAATGTGCGACCCCAGCGGTGTGTAAGGCTCGCAGGGTTCGAAGTTGCCCAACTGCGTACGGCGAAGCTCGACGGCCTTCGAAGTCGCCACGTGCAGGCTCTGCGCCTGGTCGAGGTCGTCGGCGCCGCTCATGCCGCAGATGAACTGCCACACCAGGCGATCGGTGCGCTGCCATTCGCGCCCGTGCGAGACCAGGAATGACCCGATCGTCACGGTGCTGTCCCTGCCGGCAATGGGGATGCCGGTTGCCGCCGGCGATATGGGCTTCGCCACGCGCGTGCCAAGCTCGAACGCGTCGCGCTGGAAGAGCACGTCGCAGCCATAGTTGCCGCCGGCCAGGGCCGCCGCTTCGTAGAAGGCCTTGAGGCGCTTGGTCTCCTTGCCCTCCATCTCCATCACGCCGACCGCGCGGAAGGCCGTTGCCTTGGAGAGCTCGTCGTCGTCGAGGATCATCGTCGAAGGTCCGTGCGCAGTGCCCCGAAACGACAGGTCGGTGGCGATGAAGCGCGGCTCGGGCGCGGGCAGTGTGTCTGGCGGCACCTCCGCGGCAGCCTCAATGGGCTCGCGAAAAACCTTCGCTCCAGAGCAGCCGATGAGCAGCACAGCAAGCAAAGCGATCTTCATGATTGTGTCCCTCCCGTACGACGCCAACGCACGGCACGGGAGATCGATCTACGAAGGATTACTTTCCAGCCGCTTTGCTCGAAATCAGGCTGGCGTGCGGCCCGCAAAGGTCGTCGTGACGGACGTGCGAACCGGTGGGGATGTAAGGGTCGCACGGCTCGTGGTCCAGCACCTTGCGGCGCAGCTCGATGGCCACCTCCGTGGCCTCGTCCATGGTGCGCTCCTGCTCGCCTTCGCCCGCGCCGGTGACGCCGCAGAAGAACTGCCAGAGGACGCGGCCGTTGGGCCGCCATTCGCCGTTCGGCGGGCCGGGCACGGCGCTCGCGGGCAGCGTGTCGGCGTTCGTGTTCAGCTGCATCGTCGGCACCCGGGCGCCCAGCGCGAACGCATCGCGCTGGAAGAGCACGTCGCAACCCACCGCCGCGCCGGCCGCGGAGACGTCTTCATAGAAGGCCGCGAGCCGGCGGGTCTCGATGTCTTCCAACTGGAGCACGCCGACAACGTGGAAGAACGGCACCCTCGAGAGCTCTGTCTCGTCGAGCAGCATCACCGGCGGCACGCTGTGCGGCGAGGCCTGGTAGAGCGAGTCGGTGAGGATGAGCGTGGCTTCCGGCTTGGTTTCGGTCTTCCCGCGCACGGCGCGCGCACAGCCGGCCAGCAGAAGGCAAATCAATGCCGTTTTCATGATCGCCCCTCCCGCGGACAATCATGAATCGAGCCGGGGGAGAAAGTCCAGCTACGCCGTCTCGGCCTGTTTCTCGTAAACGATCAGCGGCGCTTCCTTCTTCATGATGCAGTCCTCGTTGAGGACGATCTCGCGGATGTTCTTGTGCGAAGGCACTTCGTACATCACGTTGAGCATCGCCTGCTCGAGGATGGCCCGCAGGCCGCGCGCGCCGCTCTTGTGGCGAATGGCTTCGCGAGCAACCGCGCGAAGAGCTCCGTCGGTGAACTTGAGCTGAACGCCGTCCATCTCCATCAGCTTGCGGTACTGCTTTGCCAGCGCGTTGCGAGGACGGGTGAGAATGTCCACCAGCGCGACTTCATCCAGCTCTTCCAAAGTGGCCACGACAGGCAGACGCCCGATGAACTCTGGGATCATGCCGAACTTGAGCAAGTCTTCCGGCTGCACGTCGCGCAGAAGCTGCGTCACGTTGCGCTGGTTCTTCGACTGAACCTCCGCGCCGAAGCCCATGTTCTTGCCCTCTTTGCGCTGCTCGACAATGTTCTCGAGCCCGCCGAAGGCGCCGCCGCAGATGAAGAGGATGTTCGAAGTATCGACCTGCAGGAACTCTTGCTGCGGGTGCTTGCGGCCACCCTTGGGCGGCACGTTGGCGATGGTTCCTTCGATGATCTTCAAGAGCGCCTGCTGCACGCCTTCACCGCTCACGTCGCGGGTGATCGAAGGGTTCTCGCTCTTGCGGGCAATCTTGTCGATCTCGTCGATGTAGACGATGCCCTTCTGCGCGCGCTCGATGTCGTGATCGGCCGCCTGCAGCAGGTTGACGATGATGTTCTCGACGTCCTCGCCGACGTAGCCCGCCTCGGTCAGGCAGGTGGCGTCAGAGATGGTGAAGGGCACGTTCAAAATCCTGGCCAGCGTCTGCGCGAGCAGCGTCTTGCCCGAGCCCGTGGGTCCGAGCAGCAGGATGTTGCTCTTCTGCAGCTCGACGTCGTCCATCGAGACCTTGCTCTCGATGCGCTTGTAGTGGTTGTGCACCGCGACGCTGAGGATCTTCTTCGCGCGCTCCTGGCCCACCACGTACTCGTCCAAAATGGTCTTGATCTCGGAAGGGCGCGGGATCCGCAGCTTCTGGTCGCGCGCCTCTTCCTTGTCGATCTCTTCGGCGATGATGTCGTTGCACAGCCCGATGCACTCGTCGCAGATGTAGACCGTCGGCCCGGCGATGAGCTTCTTCACTTCCTTCTGCGACTTGCCGCAGAAGGAGCAGCAGAGCGTATGATTCTCTCGCTTATCGACCACCGTGCCTCCAGGCTGAAAACCGACGTCCTAATGTAATGCTACTTCGGCGCGCTGGCCGGTTTCTTGGACACCACTTCGTCGATGAGGCCGTACTCCTTTGCCTCACCTGCACCCATGAAGTTGTCGCGGTCGGTGTCCTTGTCGATGCGCTCGATGGTCTGACCGGTGTGCTTCTGCATGATTTCATTGAGCTTTGCCTTCAGGCGCAGAATCTCCTTGGCGTGCAGCTCGATGTCGCTGGCCTGTCCGCCGAAGCCGCCGGAGGGCTGGTGGATCATGATCCGCGAGTGGGGCAGGGAGAACCGCTTTCCCTTGGCGCCGGCGGTGAGCAAGAGCGCGCCCATGGAGGCCGCCTGGCCCATGCAGATGGTCGACACCTGACACTTCACGTACTGCATGGTGTCGTAGATGGCGAGGCCGGCCGTGACCGAGCCGCCGGGGCTGTTGATGTAGAGGTTGATGTCCTTGTCGGGGTCTTCGCTCTCGAGGAAGAGCATCTGCGCGACGATGATGTTGGCCACGTCGTCGTCCACGGGCGTGCCCAGGAAGATGATGCGGTCCTTCAGCAGGCGCGAGAAGAGGTCGTAGGCGCGCTCTCCGCGGTGGGTCTGCTCGATGACGGTCGGGTACGGAATGTTCGGCATGGTGGAATCCCTCCCTTAAGTGAAGTTGGCTTTGGAAAGCAGCCAGGCGAGCGCCTTGTCCTGCCGCAGGCGCGCCGTCAGGCTGTCCAGCGAGTCGTTGCGGCGGAGCGTCGCGCGGATCTTGTCTGCGGGCTGGTTCAGCTCGACGGACAGCTTGTCGAAGTGCTTGCTCAAGTCATCCTCCGAGACTTCCACCTTCTCTTTTTCCGCGATCGCCTCCAGCAGCAGATAACCTTTCACTTCGAGCAACGCACGCGTACGTAGATCGTCGCGCAGGCGATCGAGGTTGACGCCCATCTGCCGCGGGTCGATTCCGCGGCGCATGAAGCCCTCCAGCATGCCCTGCAGCATCGCATCGACGTTGCGTTCCACCAAAGCCGGCGGCGCCTCGATGGGATTCTTCTCCACCAACGCCGCCAGCACCTGCTCCCGCTGCTCGCCCTCCGCGCGCTCTTTCTTCTGGGCCACCATCTCTTCCTTCACCTTCGCACGCAGGTCCGACACGGTCTTCTGCTCGCCGCCCAGATCCTGCACGAAGGCGTCGTCCAAGGCCGGAATGTCGCGCTTTTTCAGCCCCTTCACGGCCACCTGGAACTTCGCCTCCTTGCCGCGCAGATCCTCGACCTGGTAGTCGGTGGGGAAGGTGACGGCCAGCTCGCGCGACTCGCCGATCTTCACGCCGAGCAAGCCCTCGGCCTTGTTCTCGAGGAGCGAGCCGGGGACGACCTCGAGCAAGACGTTCTCGCGCTTGGCGCCCTTGAGCGCGGTGCCGTCGACGAAGCCCTCGTAGTCGCAGCTGGCGTAGTCGCCCGTCTCGGCCACCTCGCGCCCTTCGATGGGCACGAACATGCTCTGGCCCTTGCGCAGCTCTTCGATGCGCTCTTCGACTTCGGCGTCGGGGACCTCGGCGTCGATCTTCGGCACGCTCAGGCCCTCGTAGTCCTTGGGGTCGACGTGCGGCCGGACCTCGACGGTGGCGGTGTACTTGAAGGGCTGGCCGGGCTCGATGGCCCCGTTCTCCACCCGGGGCGGCGCGACAGGGTCCAGCTTGTGCTCGAGCAGCGCCTCGTGGATGGAGCCCGTCACCAGCTTCTGCGCCACGTCTTTCTTGACGTCGTCGCCGTAGAACCGCTCGACCAGCCGGCGCGGGACGTGCCCTTGCCGGTAGCCTTTCAGCTTCACGGTGCGTGAAACGGTGGTGTAGGCACTTTCCAGAGCTGCCTGCACGCGGTCCGGGGCAAGCTCCACCGAGACCTTCTTGACGACCGGGCTGAGATCCTCGACGCGCGACTGGGTCACTTCTGCGTACCGCTCCTTGCTGTGCTTCGGAATAGGAAAAAGCTTTGGTGCGAGAGGCGGGAATTGAACCCGCACGGGTTACCCCACCGGCTTCTAAGGCCGGCGCGTCTGCCAGTTCCGCCACCCTCGCTCAAAGCCCTGGCAGGGCGCGGGTCATAGCGCCCGACCCCTCCGCCGTCAATCGCGCATATCCTTCCCGTGCGAATGAACGACATCTTCCAGCTCGGAGATGCGGCGGGCGGCCTTGCGCAGCCTTCTGCACAGCTCCCGGCTGATGTTCTGGAGTAAGAGCACGTACCCTTTCACGTCTGATTTGTAGAGCGCGTAGAGATCGTTGTTGGTCAGCTCGTAGACGAGCGAGTCCATCTCCGCCACGCAGGAGAAAGGGCGCGGCTCCATCTCGATGAGCGCGGTCACGCCGAAGAAGTCTCCTGGCCGCATCATCTGCAGGCGCGCGTCGACGTGCTTGGTGCAGTGGCGGCGGACCAAGAGCGCGCCTTCGCGCACGATGTACATGGACTTGCCGCTCTCGCCCTCGTTGAAGAGGACTTCGCCCTTGGCCACGCGGCGCTCGTTCAAACGGCCCAGGATTGCCTCGACCGTGGTGGGAGGCAGGCCGCCAAAGAACGAAGTGCCGGAAAGGAAGCTACGCAGCTCGTCCATACGAGGTGGATGATTACGCCTTTCATGGGCGCGCCGCCACTACCGTAGCGAGGGGGCTTTGACGCAGAGCGCGCCCTGGCGCTGGTTCTCGCCCGCGTCGACGCGCTCATACGGCGCGACGAACTCGCCGCTCTTCTCGATTTCGAGCCGGATCTTCTCGCTCCGCTCCACCGCGTTGCAGCCCGCTCGCGAGTGAGCAGCACGCTCGGCTGGGGTTCCGGCCGCTGCCAGGGCATTGTGGGCGCGCGCCGCCTGCGTCAAACCCCGGGCAATCCAGGCCCGCACCACCGTGCTGGGGGTCATCGCCTCGTGGCTGGCCACGGACTTCTCCGCGGAGGCCAGCGCTTCCAAGGGCCTGCCCGCGCCCAGGAGCGCCGAGGAGAGCCGCAGCTGATCGGCCGCGGATGTCGTGCGGGCAGCCGCGTTCTGCGGGTCGGCCAGGAGCGCGCCTTCGGAGAGCTGCAGCGCGTTTTGCAGATTTTCCACCGCCTCGGCGTAGAGGCCGGCCATGGCCAGGTTCTCGCCGAGCGCGCCGTAGC
>DATBAA010000892.1:0-4647 GCA_036271755.1 Myxococcales bacterium
CCGGCAGGTCGACGGCAAACATGTCGTCGTCCGGGGGAGGCGGCGCGGACTTCGGTGGCTGCGCGGGCTTCACCTGCGTCGGCGCGCCCAGCTCGATGCTGGCGAAGGGGTCGAGCGGATCTTCCGCCGGCTTCGCGACCGGCGCGGCGAAGGGATCTGCCTCGGCGGAAGGCAGCGGGCCGCTGCCGAAGGTGTCGTCTACCAATGCTCCGCGCATCGCCGGCTCATCCAGGCCCGGCAGCGGCACGGCGCCGGACGAAGCCCTGGGCGGCGCGCTCTGCGGCGGCAGCGGCCGCGAGTCCAGCGAGGTGCGCTCCAGATCCTGGCTGGTGACGTCGAGCGCCAGATCGACCGGCGGCGCGTTCGTGATTCCGGGCAGCGGCACGGCTCCCGAGGCAAGGTTCGACCGCGGCGCGGCGGGCGCGGAGCTCGGCGGACGCGGAGCTGCTTCAGCCCCTTGCAGTCCCGGCAGCGGCACGGCGCCCGACGGCGGCGGCGGCGCGATCGGCGCGGCGGCAGGCGCGGCCGGAGGAGCAGCAGCGGCCGAGCCGAGACCCGGCAGCGGCACCGCGCCGGCGGGATTCTTGGGCATCACCGGCCTCGTGATGGGCCGCGCCCCGGGCGGCTTGCCGGCCATTCCGGGCAGCGGCACCGGCCCGCCGGGCTTGACCGCGGCCTTGCCGTCCGAGGCCTTGTGGACCGTGAACGGGTTCTTGCACTTGGGGCACTTGATGGAGAGGCCGGCGGCGGGGACGCGTGAGTCGTCCAGCTCGTACGACGCGGCGCAATTCGGACAGGAGATCTTCAACGCTTATCCCTCGGCGTATTCGAAGCGGGCCTTGAGCGACAGATACTTTCCGTAACCGTCGCTCCGCTGTTGCGAGCCGCGCCGCGAGTCGGCGAGCCGCGCCTGCATCACCCGCCGCGCGATCTGCGCGGCGTCCTCGTCGTCCAGACCGGCCACCTCGGCCAGCTGGTGCAGATCGAGCGGGTCGTACTGCTCCTGCATCTCGACGTACAAAAGAAAATCATTGAGCAATTGATCGGGGCCCAAAAGCTGGCGTTCGCCCTCGCGCAAGAGGAGGCCGCATTGGCGGAAGGTGTTCTGCACCCGATCTGCCTCGCGGCCCGAAAGGCCGGCGCGGCTGATGATCGAGCCCAGCGAAGCGCCTTCGGGCAGGAAGCGGTGGCCGTCCTTGTCGGGCGGCAGCGCGATGCTGCGCACCAGCGAGAGCGCGCGCGCCGAACCCGACCGGCCCATCAAGGCCTGGATCTGCTTGTCGGCTTCCCTGAGCCGCGCCGAAAGCCTGCGCATCAGCCGCACCGCGATCTCCCCGTTGTTGCGCACCAGCATCTCGAAGGCGTCCTGCGACAATTCAATGAGCTGCGCGTCCTCGACGACCGTCGCGCCCGCCGAGCGCGGCAGGCCTTCCAGCAGGGCCATCTCGCCGAAGAACTCTCCCGGCCCCAGCGTCGCCAGCGTCACGTCCGTCTCCGAGATGCGCCGCCAGATGCTCACCTTGCCGCTGCGGATGACGTACATGATCCGTCCGCGGTCGCCCTCGCGAAAGAGCACCGACCCTTCCGGGTGCTTGCGCACGAACTGCGCCAGATCGGTCAAGGTCTCGCTCATGACCAGTGGCTTACGCTACACCCAAGCCTTTGGCGCCGCCAACGAAACTCCCAGGCTTTTCCGTGGTAATCGGGCCCACATGGCGCACACGCTCATCGTCGGCGGCGGTCTCGCCGGGCTCTCCTGCGCGCGCGAGCTCGGGCGGTCAGCGCTGCTGATCGAGGCCGAGGATCGCCTGGGCGGCCTCTGCCGCACGGACGTCATTGACGGTTTCTCCTTCGACTGGACCGGCCACTGGCTGCACGCGCGCGATCCGTCAATCAAACAACTCATTCAAGATTCCTGGCTGGCTGGAAATCTGCTCGAGGTCCAGCGGCGCGCGGTCATTCACAGTGAAGGTGTTTGGACGGGGTTTCCCTACCAGTTCAATCTGCACGGCTTGCCGCCGGCCACCATTGAAGAGTGCCTGCTGGGCTTCGTCGACGCGACGGTGGGCCCGGGCGGCAAGGAGCTTCGCGAGCGGCCGCTCGCGAACGCGGCGGAGTTCATCTTGCGCCACCTCGGCGCGGGGCTCGCGCGCCGCTTCATGTTTCCTTACAACGAAAAGCTCTTCACCGTTCCTTGCGAGGAGCTCTCGCCCGAGTGGGGTGGCAGGTTCATTCCCAAGCCGACGCTGCCCGAGATCGTTCGCGGCGCCGTTGGCCAGCCCAAGCAGGACGCCGGCTACAACGCCAGCTTCTGGTACCCGCGCGAAGGCGGCATCGAATCGCTGGTGCGCGGCATCTCGCGGGACCTGCGCTGCGAGGTCCGCACCGGCACGCGCGTCGAGCGGCTCGATCTGGCTGGGAGGCGCGCGCGGCTCTCGAACGGCGAAGAGCTCTCTTATGATCGCCTGGTCTGGACGGGCCCGCTGCCTTTGGCCGTGAAGCTCTCGTCCGACGCGCCGCCGGCCGTGCGCGAAGCGGCGGCGAAGCTGCGAGCGGTCTCGGTGACGGTGGTGGAGATCGGCGCCCGGGACAACGGCGGCGAGCGCTTCCACTGGGCCTACTTTCCCGAGAAGCAGTTCTCCTTCTATAGGGTGGGCTCGCCCAGCCTGGTGAACCCGGCGCTTGCGCCCAAGGGCACGCGCAGCTTCGCGGTCGAGTTCGCGCACCGCGGGCCCGCGGATGCCAAGGCGCTCATCGAGGCGGCCGTCAGCGGCCTTGCGCGCTGCGGGCTGCTCGACCGCGACGGCATCTCCGTGCAGCGGGCGCGCACCATTCCCACCGCCTACGTGCTCTTCGATCACGAGCACGCGCGGGCCAGGGCCACCGTCCTGGAACATCTGCGCGCCAACGGCGTCCACGCAGCAGGCCGCTACGGAAACTGGGAATATAGCTCGATGGAAGACGCGCTCTTGTCCGGGCGGGCGGCGGCGCTCGCGCAATGATCTCGATCGTCATTCCCGTCTACAACGAGGCGCGCATCGTCCGCGAGGCGGTGCTGGAGCTGTCGAAGAAGCTCGACACGCTGGGCTGGGACTACGAGATCCTCCTCAGCGAAAATGGCTCGCGCGACGGCACGCTGCAGATCCTGGCCGAGCTCGCAAAGGCGCTCCCGCGGGTGCGCTACCTGCAAGGCGACGAGCCGAACTACGGCCGCGCCCTCAAGCGCGGCATCATGGAGGCGCGCGGCGAGCAGGTGATCTGCGACGAGATCGATCTCTGCGACGTGGGCTTCTACGAGCGCGCGCTTCCCATGCTTGCCGCGGGCGCGGATCTGGTGGTCGGCTCGAAGGCCATGGCCGGCGCCGACGACGAGCGGCCCCTCTTGCGGCGCACCGCCACCCGCGTCATCACGCTGCTGCTCCGCGCCGCCACCGGCTTCAAGGGCACCGACACGCACGGGCTCAAGGCCTTCCGCCGCGACCGGCTGCTGGCGGTGGCCCAGGCCTGCGTGGTCGAGCGCGATCTCTTCGCCTCCGAGCTGGTGATCCGCGCCGGCCGCATGGGCCGCGACGTCCGCGAGATCCCCATCGCGCTGCGCGAGAAGCGGCCGCCCTCGACCGCGCTGATGAAGCGCGTCCCGCACGTCTTGAAGGGCCTCGTGAAGCTGGGCTGGGTCATCCGCATCCGCTACCGCAGCTGACGCGCCACCTGCGCCGTCAACCGCTTGGGCACCTCCGCCTGCTCGGCGAAGCGCTCGAACTTGCTGACCGCGCCGCGCACCTCGTCGACGATGTCCTTGGGCCGCTTGAGATCGACCGATGCCGCCAACTCGAGCAGATCGGCTCTCGCCGGATTTGCGCCCTCGCGGCCGACCAGCAGCGAGTGCTCTCCGCCGGGGCCTTCGGAGAAGGTGAGGTCGTACGCAGGGCTGGGCCGCCAGCGGCCGCGCTCGTCCATCAGGAAGGCGAAGTTGCGCACGTGATCGTCGCGGTTGTGCGCGAAGACATTGAAGCAGGCGCGCCGGAACATCTCGGCCACGGCGCGCTCGTCTTGCGTCAGGCTCCGCGTGAGGTTCAGCAGATCGCCATAGGAGCCTGCGGCATACCCTCGCGGCGCCTCGATCAACCCGGCGAACGTGTGCATGTGCAGCTTGCGCGCGCCCTCGCGGTCGAACCGCTGGGTGGCGAAGTACCCCGGATGCCGCTTCGTCCGGCCCAGCATCGTCGTCGCCGGAACGTCGATCCCTGCCTTGGCCGCCATGCGCATGTAAGCGAGCTCGAGCGCGCCAGAGTGCTTCTCGTCGTCGCGCGCGCGAAACTTCACCAGATATGGCGTGCAGCCCGCGCGGTGCCGGCGATCGCCGAAAAAGGCGCTGCCGTCGCCGGAGAGCTGGATGAGGACTTTCGGCCGCGCTCCTTGTGGTGAGCCGCCGAGCGCGATCAGCCGATCCAGGTCCGGGCCCTTCACGCCTCGCAGCACCTCGTCGACATCGGCTTCGATCTCGGCCAGGCGCACGACGCCGGGTGGCTCGAGCTCCACCTCCGGCTGGTAGACGAGCGCGCCCATCGTCCTCGCGCCCACCAACGCGAGGCGGTCGAGCGGGCCGAGCTGCGCCGGCGAGAGCCCCATCTTTGCAGCGCGCCGGTC
>DATBAA010000893.1:0-12565 GCA_036271755.1 Myxococcales bacterium
GGTCTCGTCGATCAGGCGCCACGCTCGGCCACGGTGGTGGCGGCGGAAGAGACCTCGGCGGTGTCCATCGACCGCGACAGCCTGCTCAAGCTGATGCGGCGCGATTCGCTGCTGGCGGTGAAGCTGCTCTGGAGCTTCGTGCAGGTCATGTCCGAGCGGCTGCGCAACACCAACGAAGCCCTGACGGACTTGAAGAGCGAGCTCGAGACGGTGCGGGCGCGCACGGCCGAAGGAATCACCACTGGTCCGGCGAAGAAGTCCGGGCCGCCGCCGTTCGGACAATAGATGAGGCTCCGGGCGCAAGGCTTCAGGCTCCAGGCCGTCTCTCTTCTGCTCGCCGCGGCTTGTCAGACGGCACCGGTGGCGTCCGGGCCGGTGGGCGATCCGCAGGCTTTGTTCGAGCAGGCGCGCAAGGCGCACGGGCAGCCGCAGAGCATGGCGTGCGATGCGAAGGCTTTTGTCGAGGCGCCCAAAGACGGCGGGCGGTACGAGCTGCACGTCTCGGTGCAGCGGCCCGATTCGATTCGCATCGAGGCGCTGACGCCGGTGGGAGATCCGGCGGCGGTGATGGTGGCCAAGGACGGCAAATTCGCGCTGCTCGACCTGCGCAACAGCGTCTACTACCGGGGGCCGGCCACCCCGCGAAACCTCTCCCGGCTGGTGCCGGTGCCGTTCAGGCCGGAAGAGCTGGTGGCGGCGCTCACCGGGGCCATCCCCGAGCTGGCCGGCGCGCCTGCCTCGGAAGCGAAGCGGACCGCGGACGGCACCCAGCTCACCTTCACCAAGGACGGCCTCACCGAGCAGGTGGTCCTGGGCAACGACCTGCGCGTGCTGCAGGCGCAGCGGAGCGACGCGAAGGGTCCGCTCTGGTCGATGAAGCTGGACCAGCACTCGGACGGGGTGCCCATGCTGCTCCATCTGGACGCTCCGGACGCCAAGACCCAGGTCGATCTGCGCCTGCGGAACGTCAAGATCGGGCAGGAGCCGCCTGCCTCCGCCTTCCAGCTGGCCGTGCCGCAAGGTATGCGCGTCGAAGAAGTGCAGTAATTTTCCACCTCGCGGAAAGTTGCCGCTCCATCTGGGCTTCCACTAGTATCGCCGCCATGCGCATCAAGATCGGCGACCTGCTGGTCAAAGCAGGCGTCATCACCGAGCTGCAGCTCAAGGCTGCGCTGGCCGAGCAGCAGCAATGGGGCGGCAAGCTCGGTGACATCCTCGTGCGCATGGAGTTCCTCACCGAAGAGGTCCTGGTCCGCGCGCTCTCCAAGCAGACCGGCATCCCCCGGGCGGATCTCACCGGCGAAGGCGACAAGGGCGCGCTGTCGCTGGTTCCCGCCGAGAGCGCGGAAGAGTTCGGGCTCGTACCCATCGCTTTGAAGGAAGAGGGCCGCGCGCTGTCGGTGGCCATGAGCGACCCGCTCAACATCCACGTCACCGACCATTTGCGCTCGCTCACGGGCTGCCGCATCGAAGCGCAGCTGGCGGGCGCCAGCGCCATCCGTCACGCCATCTCTCGCTGGTACCGCGGCGAGGAGCTGATCGACGACCAGTCCTCGATCAAGATCGTCGACAACAGCGGCGCTTCGGTGGTGACCCAGAAGCGCCAGCCGCCGCGCGCGCCGGCCATCACGGCCCCTCCCACTTTGCCGCCGCCGCCGCCGCAACAACTACAGAATGGAGCTCCGCGCACCGCTGCCGTTGAAGTCTTGCGCGGAGTGGAAGAGACCCAGCGCCGCTCGGTTGCGGCGCTCAAGGCCATGGTCGAGCTGCTCATCGAGAAGGGCGTCTTTTCGCGCGACGAGTACCTCGCGCGGGTAAAGCGTTAGGAATTGGAGACTTAGATGCCGCCGCGCAAGCGCCTGGGGCAGCTTCTGACTGAACTCGGCGTCGTCGACGAACACCAGCTGCAGAGTGCGCTTGGCCACCAGAAGCAGTGGGGCGGGAAGCTTGGCGCCATCCTCGTGCAGAAGGGTTTCTGCAAGGAAGAAGAGGTCGTCAGCGCGCTCTCGCGCCACCTGGGGATGCCACGGGTCAAGCTCGCGGAGCAGACGGTCGACCCGCGCGCCATCAAGTTCGTCTCCAAGATGATCGCCGAGAAGCTGCACGTCTTCGCCTACGAGGTGGCGGGCGTTGGGCGCAGCGAGGTGGTGACCATCGCCATGAGCGACCCCACCGACCTGTCGGCCGTCGATCAGCTGGCGTTCCACACCGGCAAGCGCATCAAGCCGATGCTGGCGGGGGACAGCGAGATCGTCTCCGCCATCTCCGAGCACTATCCGTCGGCCGCGCCCGCGGCACCCGCGCCTTCGCCGGCTCCGGCAGCGCCCGCGCCGGCCGGTGGTCCAGGAGCGTTTCCGCGCCGCATCGATCCGACCGCGACTCCGGCGGCGGGTACGCGGCTGCCTCCGGGCGCCGGCATTCCCAAGATGACGCCGGTGATGACGCCGCAGCGGCCCGTCGCGCCGGTGGTCGAGCAGGCTCCGTTCGTGCCGCCGCCCAGCGATCCGCCCCTGCCAAAGCCGACGCCGGTCGAGCTTCCCGAAGAGGACGCCGAAGACATGGCGCTCGAGCCCATCGCCGCGCACACGCAGGTGGCCGAGGTCGAGGGTCAGGCCGACTTCGTCGACGAAGGCAGCGCGGCGGATTCCATGGAGGGCTTCGAGCCCGCCGGAAATGCCCAGAGCGCCGCGCAGGAGGCCTGGACGGCGCAGCCGAGCGCCGGATGGGATTCTGGCGCGGGCTGGGAATCGCCCGAGTCCGCCAAGGCCGAGGTGCCGGTTCCCGCGCAAGCAGAGTGGGACAGCACGCCCGAGCCGCTGCCCGATTGGGGCGACCCGCCCAAGGAGAAGCCGTGGAGCGCCGAGCCCGAGCCTGCGGCGGAGCAGCCCTGGTCGGCCGAAGGGCACGAGGAGCACACCGCTGAGTCCGCCGCGGTGGAAGCGCCCGCGGCTCCGGCCGAGGAGTACTTCAGCGAGGCGCACACCTTCGAGAGTGAAGCGCCGGTGCTTCCGGCGGACACGACTGGCGAAGAGCTGCCCGCGGACGCCATCCTGGGAACGGCGGACGAAGAGCCGGCTGCAGGGCTCGCGGAAGAAGCTCTCGGCACTGACGAAGCCCCCGTCGCGGAAGAAGCGTTCGCCGCCGAAGAAGCCCCGGTCGCGGAAGAAGCCCCGGTCGCCGAAGAAGCGTTCGCCGCTGAAGAAGCCCCGGTCGCTGAAGAAGCTCTCGCTGCCGAAGAGGCCCCGGTCGCCGAAGAAGCGTTCGCCGCTGAAGAGGCTGCGGCTGTCGAAGAGGCTCCGGCTGCGGAAGCGTTTGCCGAGCCAGAGGCTTTCTCCGCCGAGCCGGCAGAGCCGCTGGCCGCGGAGCACACCGAGCACACCGAGGCTCCGGATGCCTGGGCCGAGAGCGAAGACCCGCTGGCGGCCGCGGCTGCTCACGAGCCCGAGACCGCGCCCGAGTGGGGACAGCTGAACGAAGGCGAAACTCCGGCAGTCGAGGCCGCCGCCGAAGAGCCGTGGGGAACCGCCGCCGAGGAGGCCGCGCCAGTCGAGGAAGCTCCGGCCGCCGAAGAAGGCACGCTGGTAGACGAAGCGCCCGTCGCCGAAGAGGGCACGCTGGTAGACGAGGCTCCCGTCGCCGAAGAGGGCACGCTGGTAGACGAAGCTCCCGTCGCCGAACCCATCGAGGAAGCTCCGGCACTCGAGGAAGCCGCGGTGGTCGAAGAGGTCTCCGCTCCTCCCGAGGCATTCGCGGAAGCGTCTCCCACTGAAGAATCTCTCTTTGGCGAAGAGCCCGCGCCCGCCGAAGCCGCTGAGCCCGCCGAAGCCGCTGCACCGGTCGAGACCGCGCAAGCCGGCACACCGCCGGAAGCCGCCGATCTCTTCGCCGAAGCGTCCAGCGAGAGCTTTGGCGGAGAAGAGCCGCTCGACGCGCCCGAACCGCCGGCGCCCGTGCCTGAAGCGGTCGCGGCTGAGCTGGAAGCGGCTGCTCCGGAGGCCGAGACCCACGCGGACCACTCTGGAGAACCGACTCAGCGCCTCTTCGCGCCGCCGGATGCTTTCGGTGAGCAGGCCGACGCGCAGCCCGACCCCAGCCTCGCGGACACTCCGCCCGACGGCTATCGCATCGAGGCCACCGAGACTCCGCATGAAGAGGAGCCGCCGCCTTCGCTGGCCCTGGTGACGCCGCCCGAGACGTCCGTCTTCGGCATGGATCCGCCGGAAGCGACCTCCTTCGAAGAAACGGCTACTCCGCCGTCCGCCGGCGAGACCCCGGCGGGCTTCGAGTCGAACGCCGCCGAGCCCGAAGCTGAAGTCACCGAGCTGGCCGCGGAGGCCGCCGTCGACTGGTCGGACACCGCCCCGGCAGAGGAACCAGCGTCCGACGGCCTGCAGCTGGAAGGCTGGGTTCCGCCGCCGGCCGAACCTCCCGCCGAGGGCGCGGGCTGGCTGGGACAGGCGCTGCACGCGAGCGCGCCGCTCTCCGCGCAGGATCTTGCCTCGCTGTCGGCTGTCGGCGTCGACCCCAACGACGGCGTCGGCGCCCTGCGGCTCCTGGCTTCGTTGCTGCGCGCGCTCGACCGGCGGGGTCTCATCGACTTCGCCGAAATCGCCTCGGAAGTCGCGGAGAACAGGGCCGCGGCGCCCGCGGAGTCCGAGCCCACCTGACACACGCGACTACCGTCGTGCCCTTGAAGCGCACCCGTACGCGGTGCGTACCGTCACGCTTTCCCGGCCCGACGGCCTTTGGAGCGCGCGATGGAGTTCTCACTGTCCGGCACGGTTCTCTCCAAGGATTTGATCGCGGCTGACGGCCGCCTGGTGGCTGGGCGCGGCGAGATCGTCGATCTCGAATGCCTGCGTCACGTTTCGTCCCTGGCGCCGCGCGGCCTGCGCGAGCGGCCGCTCTTCGAGACCTCGCTGGCCGAGCCGGTGCTGGAGGCCTTCGAGGCCGGTCCGCTCAAGAACCTGGTGGGCGAGGACGAGCGGCGCGCCAAGGTGGCCGACGTGCTGGCCGAGGTCCGCTTTCCGCAGCAGATCTGGGACGAGGTCGAAGCGCTGCGCAAGGAGGATCCGGTGCGCTTTCAGCACGCCGTCTGGACCTCCATCGTCTCGGCCCGGCTCTTCTCGCTGGCGCTGGGCAGCGCGCCCGGGCTCTCCAAGCTCATCGGCGGAGCGCTGACCCACGATCTGGGCATGCGCGTCGCGGGCGGCCGGCTGCGCTACAAGAAGGACCACCTGACCCGGGCAGAGGCGATCGCCCTGGAGGACCATCCGCTGGTGGGTGCGCTGCTGCTGGCCAGCGTTCTGGGCGACGCTCCCGCGGTCCACTTCGCGCTCTTGCATCACACCCGGGCGGGCAGGGGCTATCCGCGCGTTCAGGGGACGCCGCCGCTGCGCGGTCTCGATCTGGTGACGGTGGCCAGCGCGTTCTCGGCGCTGATCGCCCCGCGCGCCTTCCGGGACAGCGCCTACAGCCCCCGCGGCGCCATCGACCAACTCAGCGAGGACGCGGCCGCCGGCCACTTCGACCTCCGGGCGGTCAAGATCCTCATCCACTGCATGCGCGGCGGCAAGGGCTCGGCCGCGACCGTTCAGCTTCCCAAGCAGATGACGGGCTTCCGGCCGCCCGAAAACCACCACGGCGTCCAGCCAGACTCGCGTCTCACCGCCTGACAGTGTGTTAGATCGAAAGCGCGCGCTCGCGCGTTGTATGGGCCTGGACAGGACTGACGAAGAGCTTTTAGCCGCGTATCGACACGGCGACGCAGGGGCCTTCGAGCTCCTGCTGCGCCGCCACCGGTCGCCCCTCTTCACTTTTCTCGTGCGCATGCTGGGTGACAAAGAAAGAGCTGAGGATCTGGCCCAGGAGACCTTCCTGCGCATCGTCAAGGGCGCGCAGGCTTGGGAGCAGCGCGCGCGTTTCCAGACGTGGCTCTTCACCATTGCCCGCAACCTCTGCGTCGACGCCGCCCGCCGCGACCGCTTCCGCCGCACCGACAGCCTGGACACCCAGGGGCCCGACGACGAGCCCGCCCTGATCGACTCCGTCCAAGGCCATGAGATCGACCCCGAGCGCGGCGCCCAGAGCGTCCGGCTGCGGCCCATTTTGCAGAAGGCTCTCCTGGGGTTACCAGCCGAGCAGCGAGAAGTTTTCATCCTTCGCGAGCAGACCGGCATCTCCTTCAAGGAGATCGCTGAAGTCCTGGCCGTCAACGAGAACACCGTGAAGAGCCGCATGCGCTACGCCATCGAAGGTTTACGCAAAGCGTTGAGCGCCGCGGGCGTCGATGCGGATACAGCTGCGGACGACCCTGTTCCCGGAGTAAGATTGGGGCGGGCATGACGCATACCGAATCACAAGACCTGCTGCTCGATCTCGCCTACGGCGAGCTGCCCGCGCACGTCGCGGCCGAGGTGTCGCAGCATCTGGAAGGTTGCGCCGACTGCCAGGCCGAGCAGGCGCAGCTGTCGGGCGTGCGCAGCGCGTTCGCGCCCATCCACGAATTGGAAGAGCCGTCGAACGGCTTCGACGATCGCATCCTCGCCGCCGCCCGCGCCGAGGCCATGCTCGAGCACGACGGGAACATCGGCCAGGTCATCGAAGGCGCGGGCAGCATCGCGCCTCTGGGGCTGGCTGCCGCGAGCGTCGACGCCCACGCGGCCCCGGCGCCTGCGCGCAGGAAGCCCAAGTGGATGATGCGGGCCGTGCTCAGCGGCTCGGCTGCCGCCGCGGCTGCGCTGGCGCTGGTGGTGGGGATCTCCCGGCCCACGCATCTCGCTCAGCCACCGAGTGAAGAGTACGCCATTCGCGTGCAGCCGCAGGCACCCGCGGCGCCGATGGCCGGCGTGGCCCCGGGGTCCGCTGAAGGCGCTCTCGATCGAAAGGCAGCGCAGGCTCCCGCGCCCACCGTCCAGGCGCCGCCGGCTGCCGAGCTGCACGACGTCGAACCGCACAATGCCGCGCCGCCCGCGACGGTGGCGCAGCTGAGCAAGGGCCAGGTGCCGTCGCGGCGCGCGGCCGAGCCGAAGAAGAAGAAGGCCAGCGAGCCCGCGGTCGATCAGGGCAGCGGCGGCGACGTGCCTACGCAGCGGGAGCTCGCGCTCGCTGGGAAGCCTGCCGCGAAACAGCCCACGGACAACTTCGTCGCGGGGTATGCCCCGCCGCCGCCTCCCGCGGCTGAAAAAGAGGCGCCCGCGCAGCTGGACGCCCAGAACGTGATCGTCACCGGCTCGAACATCCGCCGCCGCGACGCAAAAGACGAAGCCGCGTCCGGCGCTGCCGCGTCCGCGCCGTCAGCCACCGCGGAGTTCGACGACTCTTCGAAGGCGCCCGACGCCGAGCAACAGCAGGGCATTCCCGAGGCTTCGCTGCCGCCGGCAAGAGCCGCCAGCTCGGTGGCCCGAGCCGCCAAAGCCGCCGTGCCTCCCAGCGAAGATCCCATCGATCTCGAGCACCGCGCCGAGACCGCGCGCCACGATGGCAACTACGCCTTGGCCGCCGGCCTCTATCGGGAAGCAGCCTCCAGCCACCACTACAACTCCAAGGCCGCGGCCTGGGATCTGGCGCATGCGGTCGAGTGCCTTGCCGCCTCGGGCTCGTTCGACGAAGCACGCAACGTGCGCGATCAATTGCAGCGCGTCTTTCCGACGGAGATCACCGCCTTCGCCGCCGCCCGACGTGCCTTGCGTGAGGTAGACGTAAGTCCGTCGAAGTAGCCATCGGTCAATCGACCGGTATCCAGCTTCCTCAATCCGGATTCTAATCGCGGCTCCTGAATCGGAGTCGCTCCGTGCTCGCTGGCAAGAACCCGCTCCTCATCGCGCTCGCTCTCGGACTGCTCGCGGGCCTCACCGCCTGGACGGCCATGCGCGCCAGGGAGCGCAAGGCCGCGGAGAAGTGGGCCACGGTCAACGTGCTCTGCGCCAAGGTAGACGTCGCGGAGGGCACCGAGCTCGATCAGGGGATGATCGCGGTCCGCGAAATTCCGGCCCGCTTCGTCACCGGCTCGTACATCAAGGCCGACGAGAGCGGCTCCTCGAGCCCCGTCGGCCAGCGCGTCACGGTGCCGCTCAAGGCGGGAGATCCCATCCTGGCCAGCAGCTTCCAGTCAGTGCGCGAGGCCGACTTCTCCGCCATGATCAGCCTCAAGGGCCGCGCGGTCACCATCGACGTGCAGGAGAAGACCGCGGTCGGCTTGTGGGTGCGCCCCAATGATCACGTCGACGTCATCGGCTCCTTCCGCGAGGGCAGCCAGGACCTGAAGACGGTCACGCTGCTGCAGAACGTGGTGGTGCTGGCCACCGGCCGCGTCACCGCCAACACCGCCTACGTGTCCGACGATCAGAAGAAGTTCCAGACGGTGACGCTCTTGGTGCTGCCCGAAGAGGCGGAGATCCTCACGCTCGCGCAAGAGCTGGGGCAGATCGCGCTCCTGCTCCGCAACCCGGAAGACCTGGACGTGCAGGAGAAGCGCAGCGTGGTCGATCAGAAGATGCTCCTCACCGGCGAGCGCGCGAGCGAGCTGCAGCAGAAGCGCTACAAGACCATCCAGATCATCCGCGGCAACAAGAGGGTCGACTGAGGTGGCCGCCGCGCTGGTTCTCCTTCTCACGTCCGGGTCGGTCTTCTTCCTGGCGGCGGTGGCCATCGCCGTGCTGCGCCGAGGCTTCGCGCAGTACCAGGCCCGCTACGTCACCAGGTCGATGAATGACCTGAGCGATATGTTCCTCTTCCTCGAGCCGCGGCAGATCCTGCTGCTCAATCTCGCGGCGCTCGGCGCGTGCGCGCTGCTGGGGCTCTGGCTGGGCGGCGTCTTCTTCGCGGCGCTCGCGTCGGTGGCCGGCTTCTTTGTCCCGGCACTGGCGGTGCGCTTCTACCGGCGCCGGCGCGTCCGGCGGTTCAACGCGCAGCTCACCGAGGCGCTGCAGCAGATGGCCAACGCGCTGCGGGCCGGGCTCACCTTCCAGCAGGCCATGGACCAGACCGGCCGCGAAGCTTCGGCGCCGCTGCGGCAAGAGTTCGGGCTCTTCTCCAAGGAGGTGAAGCTGGGCGTGCCGCTCGAGCAGGCGCTGATCAACCTCGCGGGCCGCGTCGGCTCGGACGATCTGGAGCTGGTCACCACCTCCACCAACATCGCGCGGCAGCTGGGCGGCAACCTGGCGGAGATGTTCGAGACCATCGCGGCCACCATCCGCGAGCGGTTCCGGCTGGAGGGGAAGATCGCCGCCATCACCAGCCAGGGCCGGCTGCAGGGCATGGTGGTGGCCACGCTGCCGCTCTTCATCGGGCTCTTCTTGAACAGCTACCGGCCCGATCTGATGCAGCCCATGTTCGAGACCGCCTACGGGTACGTGCTGGTCTCGGCCATCGTCCTCCTCGAATCCATCGGCTTTCTCCTCATCCGCCGCATCGTGGCCATCGACGAATGAGCGACCTTCTCCAGCTCCTGGCCGCGGCGCTCGCCGCCTGCTGCGCGGCCGCGCTCGTGCTGGCGCTGCTGAAGCTGCGCGAGCTCTTGCTGGGGCACTTCCGGGCGGCGGTGCCCTTCGCTGCGCCGGGCCGTGGCTTCAGCCTGCCGCGCCTCCTGCGCAAGACTCTCATCGCCTTCCTGGCGGCCATGAACGAGCGCTGGTTTCCGCCGCCCCGGCTGACGCGGCTCGAGGCGATGCTGCGCAAAGCGGGCCGGCCGCACGATCTGCGCGCGGTCGAGATCGTGGCCTGCATGCAGCTCTCGGCGCTCGTCTCCTTCTGCCTGGGCATCGCGCTTTCGCTCTGCCTCGGCCTGAGCATCCTGACTCCGTTTCCCTCTCTACTGCTTGGCGCCGGCTACCCGCTGCTCTGGCTGCGCGACAAGGTGAAGGCGCGCCATCACGCCATCACCCGCGCGCTGCCCTACGACATGGACCTGCTCACGCTCTCGGTGGAGGCCGGGCTCGATTTCGCGGCCGCGCTGGGCAAGGTGGTCGCGATGGGCCGCAAAGGCGCGCTCGCGGAAGAGCTGGCCATCACCTTGAAAGAGCTGAAGCTGGGCAAGACCCGTGAGGAGGCGCTGCGGGCCTTGAGCCAGCGGGTCGATCTGCCCGCCCTGAGCAGCCTCGTGCACGCGCTCATCCAGGCCGACAAGATGGGCACCTCGCTGGGCAAGGTGCTGCGCATCCTCGGGACGCAGATGCGCGTCGAGCGGACGCAGCGGGCGGAGAAGCTGGCCAACGAAGCGCCCATCAAGCTGCTCATCCCGCTCATCGGCTTCATCTTCCCGACCATCTTCCTCATGCTCTTCGGGCCCATCGCCTACCAGGTCTTCTTCGGTGGGAACTTTTAAGTGCCGATGAAGTTCACGCTCACCATCGCTGGGAAGGGAGCCGGGCGGCGCCTCACGTATTCGGGCGAAAGCGTCACCATCGGCCGCGACACCAAGAGCGATCTGGTGCTCCCGGAGGCGGGCGTCTCGCGCAATCATGCGCGCATCGAGCTGCGCGAAGGCGCCTGGGTGCTGGTCGACGACGGTTCGGCCAACGGAACGGAGCTGAACGGCGTTCCGGTGGGGCCGCCGCAGGCGCTGAAGACGGGAGACCGCATCGGCGTCGGCCGCGTCATCTTCCGGTTCGGCGACGACGTCAGCCTGCCCTGGCGAAGGTCGATCATCGCCGGCGTTGCGTCGCTGCTGCTGATCCTGTTGGGAGGTCTGGCGGTCCGCGGCCAGACGCAGCGCCAGGTCTTGCCGTGCCCCGAGACCGCCCAGCCGGACGCCGGCCAGACCTTCGGCCATGGCCCGGTAGACGTGGAGTGCGGCGGCCGCGTCGTCTTCGCCCTAGACGTACCCGGGCAGACCCGCGCGCTGCTGCACTACCGGGCCTCGGGCAGCGAGGTTACGCTGCGGGTGAACGGAAAGCTCGTAGGCCACGTCTCTCCTTCAGATCAGGAGCAGACGTTGGAGCTGCCGTCCCAGGCGGGGCGCGCCCTGGTGGCGTTCGCGCAGAGCGAAAAGCAGTGGTCGGTGGGCGGCGTGCGGTTGGAGATGGCCGCGCTGGCGCCGGGCGACTCCAGCGGCGCGCGGGCCGCCTACGAGCGCGGCCGCCGCAAGCTCGAGGAGCGCCACATCGCTCCGCGCAACCTCTACGACGCCTGGAAGGCATTTCTCGAATCGCGCCAGAAGCTCGAGGAGCCGGCCGCGTTCAGCGACGACCTGGGCCGCCTCATCCGCGGCTGCGAGCGCGATCTGGCGAAGGAGTGCAGCCGCCTGCTCTTCGCCGCCGCGCGCTTCGAGCGCTACGGCCAAGAGGAGAGCGCCCAGCGGACGTATCGCGAGGTGCTGCTGCACTTTCCGGGAGACGAACCCAGCGGTTGCAGGAAGAAGGCCCAGGACAATCTGGTGCCGGAGGTCGCACGGCAATGATCGACGCAGGACGTTCCTGGTTGCGGTCAAAGCAGCGCGCAGTGACTCCGCCGCCGCTACCCGCTCGCGCGCTCGAACAGGTGCTCGCCGCCAAGACGGCCAGCGCGGAAGCCACGCTCGTCTACGACGCGGCTCGCGCCCGAAGCACGCTGCCCATCTCGCCATACCTGGTGGTGATCACAGGGCCGCGCAAGGGATTGGAGATCCGGCTCGGCTTTGGCGTCACCACCATCGGCCGCGGAGAGGAGAACACGGCCGTCATTCCCGACATCTCGGTGTCGAGAGAGCACGTGAGCCTCGCCCGCGAGCAGGAGCGCTTCGTCCTCTACGATCAAGGTTCGGGCAATGGCACGTGGGTCAACGGCCAGCGCATCGCGCGGCATTCGTTGCAGCACTTCGACGAGCTGACCATGGGCGACACCAAGGTCCGCTTCGTCGAGCCCGGGGCCGCGCCGGTGGCTCCTGCGGCCGAAGCGTGGCGGCCGCACAGGTTGGCCATCGCTCTCGCGATCGTGGTCGTGGCGGCCGGCGGTGGCGTGCTGGCGCGGCGGGTGCGGCAGCAGCGGGCGCAGCTTTTGGCGCGGGTCCAGCGGGAGCAGACGAAGGCGCTGGCGCAGCGGTGGTTCGAGGAGGGCAGCGCGCTGAGCAAAGAGAGCCGCTGGCCCGAGGCGCTGGGCAAGCTGAAGATCGCCGCCGAGCTCGGCGGGCAGGATGTCGAGATCTTGCGTGCCATCGAAGAGGCCGAGATCGCGCTGGCTAAGCCGGTGGCCGCGGAAGGCCCCGGCTCAGGCGTTGCCGCGGACCGCGCCGCGCAGGCAAAGCCAGAGGCCGCGCGGCCAACACCGGCGGCGCCGAAGCCCGCCGCGCCCAGGCACCTCAGGACGGTCCAGACGAAGCCTGCGAACGTGCAGACGAAGCTCGCGGACGTGCAGGCGAAACCGGCGGTTGTCGAAGAAGAGCAACCGCCCGACGTGCAGAAGGTGCTCGCGCCCTATCTCGCGGGAGACCTGGTGGCGGCGCTCGAGCAGGCCGCCCGATCGCTGGGCCCCCGCGGGCCGCCGCTCCTGGTGCAGCTGCGCACCTTCGAGGCCGCCCGGCGTGAAGGCCTCGCGTTCACGAAGGAGCAGCAGCTCTTCGAAGCGCTGCAGGCGCTGACGAAAGCCCAGG
>DATBAA010000894.1:0-6422 GCA_036271755.1 Myxococcales bacterium
CCGTCGGCGACGAAGCCGACCAGGAAGTCTTCGTATTCGCCGGTGGGCACGCCGTCCTTCTGCAGCACGCGCACGACCTTGTAGCCGGTGCGGCGGGCGCGATTCCACGAGCCGTGAAAGGCCGCGAAGCCGTCGCCGCGAAATCCGGCCGGAAACATCTTGCCGTCGTAGAAGGTCAGCTGCAGCGAGGCCGAGTGCGCCTGCACCAGCACGTCCGGGGCGGTCACCTTGCCCGCGAGGTCCGGCCGCTCTCCCTTGAGCCGCGGGTCCTCGTGAGTGCCCAGCCAGTACCAGGGCCAGCCGTAGAACCCGCCGTCCTTCACGCGCGTGACGTAGTCGGGCACCAGGTCGTCGCCCAGCCCGTCGCGCTCGTTGGTGGAGCACCAGAGATCGCCCGTCTTGGGATGCACCGCGAGGCCGACGCAGTTGCGAATGCCGGTGGCGAAGATGCGCTCTGACTTTCCTTCCGCATCGAAGACCAGCACGTCGGCGCGGTGATCCTCGGCGTCCCAGGCCGAGCCCAACGCGTTGGTCTTCTCGAACGCCTGCGCCTCCGCCACCGGCCGCTTCGGCATCCGCTCGGCATAGTTGGAGGCCGAGCCCACCGAGACGAACATCTGCTTGCCGTCGGGCGAGAAGGTCACGTCGCGCGTCCAGTGGCCGCCGTGCTCGTTGGAGAGCTTCGGCACCACGGTCTCGCGCCCGCCGCGGGCGGCGCGATCTCCAGCGCGATAGGGAAAGCGGATGATCGCATTGTTCTCCGCGACGTAGACCCACTTCGGATCACTGCCGGGCGGATAGAAGGCAATGCCGAAGGGCTGATCCAGCTTGCCGGCAAAGAGGTCCTTGCGGCCGTCGTGCAGCACCTGGATGCGGCCGGGCGCGCTCTCGGCCACGAAGATGTCGCCGTTGGGAGCGGTCCGCAGCAGCCGCGGGCTGACGAGGTCTTTGGCGAAGAGCTCCACCTTGAACCCCGGCGGCACCAGCAGCTGCGCGCCCGAAGGCTGCGAGACGACCTTGGGGCTGTTGCGGGCAGACTCGGTGGCGAAGGCCTGCGGCAGGTCGGCGAAGACGAGGTGGCGGCGGACGCCGGGGCCGTCGGTGCGGAAATCGCCCATGGCTGCCGCGCCGGTGCGCAAGCCGGGCGCCGCCGGAGTCCACTGCTCTCTGCTGGTGTCGTATTCCTTGGCCGGCCCGCCGCTGCCGCGCAGCGTGGCCAGGTACAAAACAATGTCGCGCCGCTCGGCAGGGTCGGGGATGGTGACCACCATGCTGGTGCCCGGCACGAGCTTCTGCGGCGCGGCCAGGAAGGCGTCGAGCGTGGGCGGGTCCCAGGTGATGCGGCTCTCGCGCAGCGCTTTCGAAAACCCGAACTGGCTGGTGCCGGCGGTGCGGCCGACGACGCCGCCCAGGCCCGGACCTTGCGCTCCGGCGGAGGTGGTGAGGTGGCAGACCGCGCAGCGCTGCTTGAAGAGCTGCTCTCCGGTCGCGGCGGGCGCGGCCCGGCTGCAGGCCAGGGAGCAGACGAACGTCAGAACGCAGAGTGATCTCACTCCGCCGTTCTATCAGTAGCGAGCGCGCTTCGAGAGATCGCGCGGAGGGAATTTGGCGAAAGCCAACGACACCTCCAGCCGCCCCGTACCCTGCAGCGGCTGCAGGCTCAGGACCTTGCCGCACGCGCCCGGAACATGGGCAGCGCCGGTGTCGAGCTCGAAGACGGCGCCGTTCTTTCCCTCGCGGTAGTCGATGCGCAGCGCGCCCTTCTGCTCCGCCGGCCGGACCTCGGCCTTCCAATACATGTTGATGAGGCAATGCCGCAGCGCGGGCCGCACCTGCTCGAAGGTACGCTGCACCTCTTCGCGCTGCAGCGATCCGCCGATGGTCTGGATGCTCAGCTCCAGATCCACCGCGTCGTCGGTTCCCTCGGGCGGCTCGGCCAGCAGCTCGGCAAACCACGCAGCCTCGACGGCGGAGCTGGGAGCGTGGGGGTCGGGCCCGCGATACTGCAGCGGCGGGTACGTGATGCCGTCGAAGAGATAGTTCTCGGGAAACGACGGGATGGTGCCGCTGTGGAAGAGCTCGAGGTAGAGCCGCATGAACGGGTCCAAACCGCCGGTCAGCGACTCGAGCGCTCCACATCGTCCGCCATACGTCCGCGTGCGCGGCTCGAGGTTGATGACGCAGTCCTCGGCGTTCGCCAGGAGGCTGACCGTGAAGCGTCCAGGCGGTAGCGGCGTGCCGAAGCGGTCTGCATCGGGCAGCGGCGCCGCGGTGTGGAGCATCGGCACCGACAAGAGCATCTCGTCCTTGACGAAAGAGATATTGGCGTCGGCCGCGAGCTTGTTCGCGAGGCGATCGAACGCGGCGTGCAGCGATCTCTCGCTTGCTCCGGAGCCTTCTTGCGCGATCACGTTGCGGATGCCCAGGCGCTCGGCGACCTCGCGCTGGCCGGAGCTGGGCAGGACGCCGCGCTTTTTCGCCTCTTGGACCAGCAGGCGGCGCGCGATCATGGCGTTGAGCTCGAAGGTGTAGCAGCTGATGCTGTCGCACTTGAGCCATTCGGGGGTGGCGCGCAGGCGCGCATTGAGCTCGTTCAGGGTGACCACGCCGCCCTCGTAGCGGGCGAGCACGGGGCTGTCGTCCACGGCCGGCGCTGGTGGAGCGGGCGCCTGGGCAGCGGGCTTCACCTCGACGGCGGGCTTCGCGGAAGCCTCAGCGGCTTGAGGAACGGCGGAAGCGATGGCGGTGGCGGGCGCCTCGGCAAGATCGGGAAGGATCGCCTGGCGATAGTAGACGGCCGCCGCCAGCGCCGCGGCGGCCGCAGCAGCGATCGCCGGCACCGCCCTGCTCCGCCGCGACGGCTTCGCGAGGACGCGCTCGAGCGCCGCCAGCGCCTGCTCCGCGGTCTGGAAGCGCGCCTTGCTCTGCCGCGCGGTCAGCTTGAGCAAGAACTTCGCCAGCCGCGGCGAGATGCTGCCCTTGGGCAGCTCGAACACCACGCCGTCGCGGAGCAGATCTCGCGGAGCCCGCCGCGTGAGCAGGTGAATGGCCGTCGCGCCGGCGGCGTACAGGTCGGAGGTCTCGTCCACCTGTCCCGCCAGCTGCTGCGGCGGCATGTACCCGAAGGTGCCGACCAGCGTTCCGTCGTGCACGGCCGCGTTCGTCTGGATGGCGGCGCCGAAGTCGATGAGCGCGACGTGACCGTCGCGCCGCAAGATGAGATTCGCGGGCTTCACGTCGCGGTGGAACACCCGCGGATTGTGCGTGTGGAGATAGCGCAGCGCCTCCAGCACCTCGCGAAGGACCTGCGCCGCCAAGGACTCGCGCCTTTGCGCTCCGCCCGGCGTCTCGTCGCGCGGCCTGTCGATCTCCTCGAGCAGCGTGCGGCCCTCGACGTGCTCTTGCGCCAGGTAGAAGCGCAGCCCCGGGCCCGAGCCGGCGGCGAAGCTGCTGACGAACCGCGGAATGGCCGGGTGGCTCAGCGCCTCCAGCAGCTCGCCTTCGCGCTTGAACGATTCGATGGTCTTGGCGTCTGGGACGGCGGCGAAGCAGAGCTCCTTCAGCACGAACTTCGCGCCGCGAACGTTGCGAGCCAGATAGGTGCGGGCATGACCGCTCTCGCTGAGCAGCTGCATGATCTGGAACGCGCCCGCGCGACGTGCCGCGCCGCAAGCGACGCAGCGATAATCCTCGCAGTCTCCGCCGCAGGCCACGCACGCCTGCGTGTCAGTGGTGGCGGTATACGCGGCGCCCGCCTGAGCGCGCGCCGGCGCCGGGATCTGCGCCCGCGGCGGGGCCGGCACTTGCGGCGCAGTCTGCACCCGCGGCGAGGCCGGCACCGGCGGCGGAGTCTGTGCCTGCGGCGGCGCGGCCCGCTCCACCAGCTCTTCGGGCAGCTGCCGGGCACCGTCCTGCTCGGCGGCTTGCACGTCGAGCATCACCGAGCGCGTCACCAGCATGGCCGCGCAGAGGATCGCCGCCAGGACCAGCTGGCAGGTGTTGGCCACGACTCCGGCCGGATGAAGCGCGGCGAGCGCGCTCAGCCAGATGACGGCCAGGGCGCCGCCCACGAGCTGCAAGGTCAGCGCAAAGCGCGCACGGCCAAGCTCGGGAAAGACGCCGCGAAAGACAGCCGAAGCGCGCGTCCATTCGAACGGCGCCAGCAGCAGCGCCTGCAGCTCGCGCGACGCATCGGGCCCTCCGCGCCGCTCGCGGCCGCGCAAGATCCAGAGCATCCAGCAGACCATCACCGCCACCGACAGCATCCAGGACGAGACGCGCGTCCCTGCCGGGTGATAGTCGACGAGGCGCGGGTTGAGGTGCTGCAGCACGTAGCCGATGAGCGAGCAGCCTACCGAGAAGAGCTCCTGCAGCGCCGCGATCGTCAGCACCCACGGGGCAGCCCGCCCCGCCACCTCGAGCGGATCGAACGGCTCGGGCGCAACGGGAACAGGCTGCGGCGCGGGCGGACGCTCCACCGGCGCCGCGCTGGCGTGCTCGACGCTACCGTCGACGGCCTGCCGCGCGCCCCAGTCCAGGTCCAGCGCCTGGCCGCCCAGATCTTCTTGGAGGATGAGCGGCTCCTTGCACAGGCAACGCGCGCTGCTTCCGGCCTGGGGATCGATCTCGTATTGGCAGCGCGCGCAGACCTGATTCAAGGGCTGCTTTCCAGCGCAGCGCGGACGGACGAGAGTCGGAACGCCATGCGCGGTTTTCGCCCGCATGGACAGCTTCCGTCAAGCCGAGGGCTTGCTTTCTAGCTACAGCGGAATCGCGCTCTCCGCGTTCGCGGCTTGTCTCGATCTATGTAGTCGATGGCGCGCGCAACTCGCGGCCGCAACACCGCAGGGAATGAAGAGCTATGCGCTGGTCGCTCCGTTCCTGGTCCCGTTCATCGCCGTCGTTTCGCTGACCGCGACGCCGATGCTCATCCAACGGCGCGCCGAGCACGACCGCGAGCCGGCGGTGGCCGCGCTCGCCGCGTCGGTGCGGTCCATCGGCGACCTGGTCGAGATGCGGACGCGCCTGCACGAGTTCGCGATGGCCACGCTGTCCAAAAGTCGGACCGGCGTGCCGGAGCGACGCGCCTTGCTGGACCGCTCGTTCGCGAAGTTGTCCGCCGACGGCGCGGCGCGACCTTCTGGATTGAGCTTCCCCGAACGGCCTAACGGCCCCCGCCCGAGAGATCGATCTTCAGCGCTTCGTTCGCGAAGCGGCTCATCCGCGCGATGAGCTTCTGCATCTGCGGCGCGACGCTGATGCCCATGCGATCTGCCTCGTCCTCGAGCTTCTGCTTGCAGCTCAAGTCGGTGCAGACGTTGATGCCCGCCCGCGTCCGGCTGTCCACCCGCGCGGTCAAGAGCCCCACCTGATCGCCCGCGCCGACGAAGTGACACCAGTCGCACATGTGCGGCACGCCCGTGCCCGAGCCGCCGCCGGTCTCGAAGACGATTCCGGTGGGAGCGCCGCCGGGCGCGGCGAAGAGCAGGTAAGCGCGGCCGCCGGCCGGATGCGTCCAGGAGAGGCAGTCGCGGACGGCCAGGGGAAAAGCCGCTCCGGGCGGGAGCGCCATGGGCTTCTGGTCCTTGGGACGGAATGCGGCGAGCAACATGTCTTCGGTGTCGAGGCGAAACATTTTGCATAGAATGCCATCGATGGAAGGCAATTACGACGGGTACATCTTCGACTGTGACGGCACGCTCATCGACTCGATGCCGGTGCACTTTCACGCCTGGGACGAGGCGCTGCGCAGGCTGGGAAACCAGACCGCGCTCTCCGAGGATCTCTTCTATTCGCACGGCGGCGTGCCCACCCGCAGGGTCGCGGAGATCTTCATCCAGCAGTTCGGGCTGAAGGCCGACCCCGAGGAGCTGTTCCACCTCAAAGAGTCGCTCTTCGTCGCCAAGCTCGAGCAGGTGCAGACCATCGCGCCGGTGGTCGACTTCGCCCGCAAGGTCGCGCGGACGCATCCGGTCAGCGTCGCGTCGGGCGGGCCGCGCGAGGTGGTGGTGCGCTCGCTGCAGCTCGCGGGGCTGGCCGGGCTCTTCCCCATCGTCGTCACCGCGGAGGACGTGGTGCACGGCAAGCCCGCGCCGGACATGTTCCTGCTCGCCGCGCAGCGCATGGGCGTCGCGCCGGCCAAGTGTCTCGTCTTCGAAGACGCCGAGCCGGGCGTGCAGGCGGCACGCAACGCGGGCATGCAAGTGGTCCGCGTGGAGAGCCGCCTGGGCAGCTTCGCGCTGACCCGCCTTTGAGGACGGCGCCTACAGCAGGAATCCTCCCGAGACGTCGACGTCCTGCGCGGTGATCCAGCGGCGCGATGTACTCGAGGTGCTTGTCGAACGCGCCGTCCGCGAGGTTGGTGCGCACCGGCCCCGGCGAGACCGAGTTGGCGCGGATCCGCCGCGGCGCGAGCTCCTTGG
>DATBAA010000895.1:0-3102 GCA_036271755.1 Myxococcales bacterium
GAGCGGCACGCCCGACGTGGAGACCATCGCCGGCCTGCTTCCGCCGCTGCCGGAGCTGCAGCAGGTCAAAGGCATGGTCGATCTGTTCCACGGGCACGTGAAAGCCGCGCGGCGCGATCTGGCCGCGATCACCTCCGGCGGCTCGGCCATCTCGGCCACGCCGGGCGGAGACTCCGCGTACTACGTGCCCTGGATCGACACTCTGGATTACTTCGACGTCACGCCCGCACAGCTGGCGGCCAGCAGGGCCAAAGCGATGCGCCTCGACGTCACCGCCGATCCTTCCCGCGGCCCCGCCAGGCAGTACCTGATCGGCCGGTTGGCGCTGCGCGCGCGGGATCTGAAGGGCGCGGAGGCGGCGATGGCCGTGCTGCAGGCCATGCCCGAGCTTCCCAAGTCGAGCATCGCCGCCGATCTGGCGCTGACGCTGAAGGCCCGCATCCTGCTGGCGAAGGGCGATGCGGCCGCGGCGCTGGCGGCGCTCGATCAGCAGAAAATCCGCATCCCCGATCGGCTCTCCGACCTCTACAATCATGCCGATCAGAATTTCTTCCGCGCTTCGCTGCTGGTGCTGCTGGGCCGGCCGCGTGAGGCAATTCCGCTCTATGAGATGGGCGACTACTTCCTCTCGGATCCGGCGTTTTGTGCCCCCGGCAACCTCTATCTGGGCCTCATCTACGACTCGTTGGGAGACAAGGACCGCGCCATCTTCCACTACGCGCGCTTCGTCTCCATGTGGAGCAATGCAGACCCCGAGCTGCGTCCAGAGGTCGAGCGCGCCCAGGCGCGCCTCGCCCAACTACGAGGCCATTGATGGAGCACTCCGAAGAACAGATCCTCGTGAGCCGTTACGTCTTGGGCGCCGTCCTGGGCGAGGGCGGCATGGGCATCGTTCGCAGGGCCTTGGACCTGAAGCTGCAGCGCGAGGTGGCGGTCAAGCTGCTCTCGTCGCCCGCTCACGACGCGGTTGCCGCCCACCGCTTCGCCGGCGAAGCGCTGGCCGCGGGTTCGCTGCAGCACGCCAACGTGGTGCGCGTCTTCGACGCGGGCGAAGAGAATGGCCGCCCGTTCCTCGTCACCGAGCTGCTGGAGGGAGAGACGCTGCGGCGGCGGCTCGCGCGCGGGCCCGTTCCGCTCGAGCAGGCGCAATCGTGGGCCAGGCAGCTTCTCGAAGGGCTCGCGGCAGCGCACGAGAAGGGTCTCATCCACCGCGACTTGAAGCCGTCGAACCTCTTCATCACCAGCGACGGCTGGCTGAAGATCCTCGACTTCGGGCTCGCCAAGCTGGGCGAATCGGACGTGGGCCGCGTGGCCGGCACCATCGGCTACATGGCGCCCGAGCAGGTGCGCGGCCTTCCGGTCGACCACCGCTCAGACCTCTTCAATTTCGGCCTCGTCATGTACGAGATGCTGACGGGCAAGCGCGCCTTCGCGGACGCCTCCGCCACCGAGACGAGCTACGCCATCGTGGTCCGCGAGACGGAGCCGCTGCCCGCGTCCGTTCCGCCCGTGCTGCGGCGCCTGATCGAGCGTTGCCTGTCGAAGAATCGCGAGGATCGGCCGGCTTCGGCGCTGGAGATCCTGCGCCTCCTGCAGGCGCGCGCGCCGTCGAAGCGGCGGTGGCTGCCGGCTTTGGTGCTGCTGCTCATTCCGCTCGCGATCCTCCTGCGAAAGTACGCCGTAGCGGCCGCGCCGCCGCCGGGCAGCGTCGCGGTGGCGCCGTTCGACGGGCGCGAGACGCCGCAACTTGCCGCGCTCGCGGGCGGCGTGAGCGAGCTCCTCACCATCGATCTGCGCGACGCGCCGTTGCGCGCGATCACCCCGGAGAACCTGCGCCAGCCCATCAAGCAGGACGCGGTGGGCAACCTGGACAAGGCGCGCGCGGCCGCCCTGCAGTTCGGCGCGAAATACTTCGTCTTCGGCAGCGTGCACAATCGCCAGAGCGAGCTGCTCATCGACGCCACCCTGCGCGACACCGAGTCGGGCAAGGTGCTGGTCTCCGCCTCGGCGCAAGGCAAGCCGGAGAGCCTCCTTCGCCTGGTGCGCGAGCTCTCCGATCAGCTGCAACGAAAGCCGCTGCCCAAGGCAGAGTTCGACGCCCGCGTAGCGCTGTTCGGGCGCGAGCTGAGCCCGTCCTTCCCCGCGCTGCAAGCCTGGTTCGAGTCGCAGCTGGCCTGGAAGACGGGGCGCTTCGACGATCGCGTCGCCGCGCTCCGCCGGGCCATCGCCATCGACCCGGACTTCGCGCTGGCCAACTACATGCTGGCCATCCTCGACATCGAAATACAGCCCGACAGCTCCGAGGCCGAGCTGAAAGCCGCGCTCCGCCACGAAGACCGGCTCACGCCCACGCAGCGCGTGCGCGCGCGGTTCCAGCTCCTGCGTCTGCAGGGAGAGGTCGCCGAGGCAGAGCAGCTCCTGGCCGCCGCGCTCCGCGAGCACCCGGACGTCGCGGCCTTGTGCAATTACATGGGTGAATATCTCTACGACCGCGGACCGCTCATGGGCCGCTCGCCACAGGACGCGCTGCCCTGGTATCAGAAAGCGCTGGAGATCGAGCCGGACAACATCTGGGCGATCACGCATCTGCATCAGCTGGCGAAGATGCGCGGAGAGCGCGACGTGGTCGCGAAGCTGTCCGATCGCGTGTTGACGCTCATGGACGGCGCCGGCCCGAAGGCTTACTACCGGCTCTCCCGGGCCTGGGCGCGCGGCGACCAGGCGGAGCATGACGAGGTGCTCAAGGAGCTCCGCATGCCCGGGGTCTCCAGCGCCGCGCTCTTCGGCAGTCTGGAAGGGGCGACGTTGCAGATGGACGGGTCGCCGGACGTGGAGACGTTCGGTGATCTGCAGCCGCAGGAGCCGGAGGCGCAGCAAATGCGAGGGATGGCGGGCCTGTACCACGGCCGCGTGAAGGCGGCGCGGCGCAATCTGGCCGCCATCACCTCGGGCGGCTCGGCCATCCGGTTCAACACCGACGACTCCCCGTACTACGTGCCCTGGATCGACAGCTTGGATTTCTTCAACGTGACGCCGGCGGAGCTGGCCGTCAGCCGGGCCGCCGCCGCGCGCCTCGACGTCACCGCCGATCCGACCCACGAG
>DATBAA010000896.1:0-7853 GCA_036271755.1 Myxococcales bacterium
CGCACGCGATCTCCGAGCTGGAAGGAGACGAGCTGGGCGTGCCGTCGGACTTCGTCTGCCCGCTCTGCCAGGGCAAGCTGACCGAGACGGCGCTGAACGGCTTCCAAGCTTTTCGCTGCCATGTCGGCCACGCGTTCTCGCTGCAGAGCGTGGCCTCCGAGCAGGCCGACGCGGTGGAGCGGGCGCTCTGGGCGGCGGTGCGCGCGCTGGAGGAGACGGCCACGGTCTCGCGGCGGCTGGCCGCCAGCGCCATCGGCAGCCTGCGCGCGCGCTTCGAGGAGAAGAGCGAGGCCCAGGCGCAATATGCGGACGCCATCCGCCAGATCCTGCTCGACACCCAGCAGGCTTCGCCAACCGACGCGGCGGCGCTCGCGCAAGAAGAGTAGCGCGGCTCTTCCCACGCGCGGCGGCCCTTCAGGCGCGGCCGCTCTTCACGGCGAGGCGGCGAGCAGTCGGGCGATGACGCCCAGGAGCTCATCGGGCATCACAGGCTTGCGCAAAAAGCCGGCGGCGCCCAGCGACTCGGCGGAGGGCTCGACCTTGGCCTCGCTCGAGAGCAGCAGCACCGGAAAGCCGCCCAGCGCGCGATCGGCCCGTATGGCCTTCAACGTCTCCCAGCCGTCGAGGATGGGCATGCGCAGATCGAGCAGCATCAGCGCCGGCCGCTCGGCGCGGACGAGCGCCAGGGCCTCCACGCCGTTCTCCGCCTGCGCGGTCTGGTAGCCCGCGGCCTGCAGCAGCGCGCGCATGGCGGCCAGCATCGCCCGGTTGTCGTCGACCATCAGCACGAGGCCCCGCGCCGGCGAGAGCAGCGGCTGCTGCGCGGCGTCCGGCAGCGAGGCCGCGGTGGGCAGCGTGAACGAGATGGTGGTGCCCTGGCCGGGCGCGCTGACCGCCTCGATGATGCCGTCCTGCGCCTCGACGATGCGCTTGGAGATGAAGAGCCCGAGGCCGCTGCCTTGCCGCGACGAGCCGCTGGCCTGCCAGTAGCGCTCGAAGATCTGGCCGAGCTGATCGGGCTCGATGCCCATGCCGTCGTCCTGGACGGAGAGCCGCGCCTCGCTGGCGGAGATTCGCTCGCCGCGCAGCGTGATGGCGCCTTTGGACTCGGTGAACTTGAGCGCGTTGGCGAGCAGGTTCGCGAGCACTTGCAGCACGCGGCGCCGGTCGCAGCAGATCATCACCTCTTCGGACGGCACTTCCAGCCGGAAGTGGATCTGGCGCGAGACGAGCTGGGAGGCGAAGAGCTCGTGCGCGCCCCGCAGCAGCTGAGAGAGCGGCACCGGCGAAAGCGAGAGCGAGAGCCCGCCGCGCTCGATGCGCCGCAGGTCGAGCAGGTCGCCCACCAGGTGGTTCATGCCCTCGACGCCCTCGCGGATGCGCTGCAGACCTTCCCGGATCTCGAGCGGCTGCTCCGGCGCGCCCGGCCGCTGCAGCAGCTCGACGTTGAGCCGCACCGCCTGCACCCAGGTGCCCAGATCGTGCGAGACGATCTCCAGCACCTCTTCCCGCATGCGCACCGCCCGGGCCGACGCCGCCGCGAGCTGCGCGTTCTCGACGGCCATCGCGGCGCGGACGGCGAAGTCCTGCGCCAGCTCCAGGTCGTACGGCGTGTAGTGCCGCGAGAGCTGTCCGATCGTGAGCACGGCGAGGATCCGGCCGCGCGCGGACATGGGCAAGGCGATCAGCGAGTGACGCTCCCCGGCGGGCATCCGGCCGCCGCCAGAGGAGTCCAGCGCCATGGCGAACGTCGACGGCTTGCAGTCCAGGTGAACGACCGGGCGCTCGCGGCGCAGCACTTCGGTCTGGGGCGAGAGCCGTTCGATGGAAGGATGCGCGGCCGCGATGCGCTCGAGGTCCCGCCAGCGCGAAGCATCCGCGAACACCGGCCGGATGCGCCGGAGGCTGCCGTCCGCTTCGAGCACGTCGATGATGCAGAAGTCGCCGAGCAGCGGCACGGCCAGGCGCGCGACCGCTTCCAGCGCGGCGTCCGGCTCGAACTCGCGGGTCAGCGACTCGCTGGCGGTGGCGAGGAAGCGCAGGCTCTGCTCGGAGCGCTTGCGCGCGGTGATGTCCATCAGTGCGGTGCGGCACTCGTCCTCCGGCTCGAGGCTGGGAACGCTGACGGCCTGCACGGTGATGGAGAGCCCGCCGTGCGGCACGAAGGTGAGCTCGCTGGTCACGGGCTCCTGCCGGCCGATGCAGTGCTCCAGGTGCTGGCGCAGCCTGTCCGGATCGTGCAGCCGGACGACGCCGCCCAGGCGCCTGCCCAGAATGCGCGAGCGCTCGCGGCCGACCAGGTTTGCCCCGGTCAGGTTCGCCGCCAGGATGCGGCCGCTGCGATCGAGCGTGAAGTAGCCGACGGGCGCGAAGTCGTAGAGATCGGCGTAGCGCTGCTGCGACTCCTCGAGCAGCTGGCGCGACTCGCGCAGCTCGCGGTTTTGCATCTCCAGCTCGATCTGGTGGACCTGGAGGTCGTGCAGCAGCCGCGCCGGATTGGGCTCGCGGCCGTCGCCGTCCTTCCCCTCCAGCTGCTCGAGCTTTTGGATGAGCTCCTCGCGGGAGAGCTGTTGGAGGTCGCTCAAGCGCGTCACTTCTAGCAATCTTGGCATTGTCCGGCGCGCGGCCCGGGCGGCAAGTGTCGGAAAGCCGGGGGTCAGTGATCGTACGCGTTTGCCAGGGTGCGCGGGCATTCCATCTTCCCTGCATGGACAAGTCTCACTCCGAAGGCGACTTCTCCGCGGCGGCCGGCGGTGGAACGAGCACCCGCGGCGAGCACGAGCGCAAGGTCGATGAGGTGGTCGCCCAGCTGAAGCGCCGCAAGCCCGGCCGCCCGCTGTCGCTGCGCAAGAAGGCCGTCTCGCACCAAGTGCCCAAGGCGGGCGATCTGCGCCACCGCGACGACAAGATCGACGTGAGCGCGCTCGACAGCGTGCTGCTGATCGATCCGGAGAAGCGCCTCTGCGTGGCGGAGCCGGGCGTGACCTTCGTCGACCTGGTCGAGCAGACCTTGCGCCACGGCCTCTTGCCGCTGGTGGTGCCCGAGCTGAAGACCATCACGCTGGGCGGAGCCGTGGCGGGCTGCTCCATCGAATCGATGTCGTTTCGCTGCGGCGGCTTCCACGACAATTGCCTCGAATACGAAGTCATCACCGCGGGCGGCGAGGTGCTGACCTGCTCGCCCGAGCGCGAGCCGCTGCTCTTTCACATGCAGCAGAATTCGTTTGGCACGCTGGGCATTCTCTCCAAGCTCACCTTCCGGCTGGTGCCCGCGCTGCCGTACGTGTGGCTGGAGCACGAGCATCACCCGAACCTGACCAGCTACCTGCAAGCCATCGAGCGGCACACCCAGCGGCAGGATCTGGACTTCATGGACGGCATCATCCATTCACCCAAGCACCTGGTGCTCTGCGCTGGCCGCTTCGTCGAGGGCGCGCCTTATGCCAACAGCTATGATTGGATGAAGGTCTACTATCGCAGCACCGAGCGGCGGTCAGAGGACTACCTGGCTACGTTCGATTATCTCTTTCGCTATGATCGCGGCGTCACCAACGTGTGGCCCAAGTCAGCCGTGGGCCGCTTCTTCCTGGGGAAGCTCATCCATTCGACGCGGGCGCTGCAGCTGGCGGCTAAATTCAATCGCTTCCTGCCTTCGCACCGGCCCACCATCACGCTGGATACCTTCCTGCCCGTCTCCCGTGCGGCGGAGTTCATGGATTGGTATCAGCGCGAGCTCAACTACTTTCCGCTCTGGTGCGTTCCTTATAAGCGCGTGCACGACTATGAGTGGCTCGCGCCGCAGTTCTATGAAGGATTGAGCGATTCGCTCTTCCTCGATCTGGCCATCTACGGAATGAAGCAGCCCGGCGAGCGCAACCTGTACCGGGTGATGGAGGAGAAGCTGCGCGAGCTGAACGGCATCAAGACGCTCATCTCGCACAACTACTATTCCGAAAGTGAGTTCTGGCAGATCTTCAATCAGCCCAATTATGACCAGGTAAAGGCCATCACCGACCCGGACAACGCCTTTCGCGATCTCTATTCGAAGACCTGCCGGGCGGCCATGGGACTCACCTAGACCTTTGGCGGGTCGGCCGCGCGGTCCCAGTTGCGGTGCTTCGCCAGCGCCGCCACGAACGAGTCGATGGCCTCCGCGGCGCCATCCTTCTCAGCGATGATCAGCGCCGGGTCATCGCCTTCCGCCGGGATACCCGCGGCCTCGAGCAATGCGTGCGCATCTCCAAAGGCGAGGATCGCTTTGCAGTGGCGATACTGATCCTTAAGGAATTCTGCGGCGTGGCCGAGCTGGCTCATCGCCGCGATGCCCTCCTTGCCGTCCGGTATGACCGCGGCATCGAAGAGGCACGACGGCATCGTCTCCAGCGTCGCGTCCGGGTCGAGCTCGCCCACCGTTCCCAGCCGCGCCGCCACGAAGCGCGGCACCGCGCCCAGCTTCGTCAGCGCCTCATGGACCTCCGCCGCGTTCTCTTCGTCGATGCCGGGCGCGATCAAGATGGCGATCTTCCGTCCAGCGATCTTTCCGTCTCCCGGCCGCGCCATCAGCGAGAGCGCGGGGGAGGCGGTCACTTCGGGCTTGGCCGGCTTTCCCGCCAGCAGCAGCGGCTCTGGCACCTCGACGCCCAGGCCTTCCGCCACCCGCGCGGCCAGCTCGTCGTTCACGTTCGCCAGCTGGGCGAGCACGCGCATGCGCACCGCAGGCGTCTGCACCTTGGTCAGCTCGAAGCGGAAGGCGCGCACGATGTGCATCTGCTCGACGGGCGACTGGCTCTGCCAGAAGAGCGTGGCCTGCGTGTAGTGATCGGCGAACTTCTCCGGCTTGCCGCGGACCTTGTCTTCGGCGTTGGCCAGAGGAAAAGACGTGAAGCCTTTCATCGCGCCGAACTGGTGCGGACAGCCGCCGGCCAGTGAGTTGGGTTCATAAGAGACGCGGCCGCGGTTGATGGTCTGCCGATGCATGCCGTCGCGCTGGTTGTTGTCGATGCGCGCGACGGGCTTGTTGATGGGGATCTCGTGGAAGTTGGGCCCGCCCAGGCGCGAGATCTGCGTGTCGACATAGGAATGGATGCGGCCGGCGAGCAGCGGGTCGTTGCTGAAGTCGAGCCCCGGAACGAGGTGCGCCGTGCAGAACGCCACCTGCTCCGTCTCGGCGAAGAAGTTGTCCGGGTTGCGGTTCAGCACCATGCGCCCCACCGGCTTCACCGGCACCAGCTCTTCGGGGACAATCTTGGTCGCGTCGAGGATGTCGAACGAGAACGCCTCGCCCTGCTCCTCGGTAAAGACCTGCAGGCCCAGCTCATACTCTGGGTAGAGGCCGGCCTCGATGGACTCCCAGAGATCGCGGCGGTGATAGTCCGGATCCGCGCCGTTGATCTTCACGCACTCGTCCCAATCGAGCGAGTGAGTTCCCTTGACCGGCGTCCAATGGAACTTGACGAAGCGAGATTCGCCGCGGGCATTGACGAGACGGAAGGTGTGCACGCCGAAGCCCTGCATCATGGAGAAGCTGCGCGGCAGCGCGCGGTCGCTCATGACCCACATCAGCATGTGCGTCGACTCGGGCATCAGCGAGACGAAGTCCCAGAAAGTGTCGTGCGCGCTCGCGGCCTGCGGCATGCCGTGGTGCGGTTCGGGCTTCACGGCGTGGATGAGATCGGGAAACTTGATGGCGTCCTGGATGAAGAAGACCGGGATGTTGTTGCCCACCAGGTCGAAGTTGCCTTCGTCGGTATAGAACTTGGTGGCGAAGCCCCGAACGTCGCGCGCCAGATCGCCCGAGCCGCGCTCGCCCGCCACGGTGGAGAAGCGCACGAACACCGGCGTGCGCTTTCCCTTCTCGCTCAAGAACGACGCCTTGGTGATCTTGGTCTGCGGCTCGTAGCACTCGAAGTAGCCGTGGGCCGCCGAGCCGCGCGCGTGCACGATGCGCTCGGGAATGCGCTCGTGGTCGAAGTGGGTGATCTTCTCGCGGAGGATGAAGTCCTCCAGCAGCGTTGGCCCGCGCACGCCGGCCTTCAGCGAATTCTGGTTGTCGGCGACGGGCGTGCCTTGATTGGTGGTGATTCCCTGCCCCGTCGAGTCATTGCGCACGTACTCCAGGCCCGGGCCCGTCTTGTCGCTGGTGTTCGTCTCGCTGAGCGTGCTGCCCGTGGCGTCTTCCGACGGCGGGTCGACGTGCTCTCCCTCGGGCGCGGCCTCGCCATGCTCGGCCTTCTTGTTGGCGTTGAACGGCATCGCCGCCGCCATCTCTTCGACGGCGGCGAGCTTGGCGGCGTTCCGGTCGTCGCCTTTGGCTGCGCCCGTTCCTTTGCGCGAGCCGCTCACGGTGGACTTCGCGGACGCCTTGGCGGCCGACTTCTTCTCGGACTTCTTCGAGGCCATGAATCGTTCCTTTTGCAGCAAGGGGCGATAAAGTCAGGCACGGGCGCGGGCGCCGCCATGCGGGAAATCACTGAGTTCCGTGCGTAGCCGCCGCCCTGATCCTATTGTGGGACCATGGACGGCCTCGTTGCCCTTGGCTCGCGCCTGCGTGAAGCGGGATATGCATTCATCACGCCCACGCCGGAGACCCACCGCCGCGTGCTGTTGCGCGGCAACCCCGCGCGGACGCTTCGAGACGTCTTTGGTTGGAACAAACCGTTCGCGCGCTGGCTGGTTCCGGAAGAGCTGCTGGCTTTGTTGGGCCCGGCGCTCTTGCAAGAAGGCGATCTCTATCGAAGCGCCGTGCGCTATTCGACCTTGGGCGAGATGATCTTCATGCATTCGGCGTACCCGACGGTCGAGCACGACGCGGTCTTCTTTGGTCCAGATACCTATCGTTTCGTTTCGCTGCTACAGGCCCGCGTCGCCGCGGCGGGTCATGTGGCCGACGTAGGTTGCGGGTCCGGGGCCGGCGGTCTGCTGCTCGCCGGGCGGGCGAAGACGGTTCAACTTCTCGACATCAATCCGCGGGCGCTTGGTTTCGCCGCGGACAACGCAAAGCTCAATCGCGTCGACGCCCGCATTGCCCAGAGCGACGTGCTCTCGGGCGCCGAGGGACCGCTCGATCTGGTCATCGCCAACCCTCCTTATATTGCCGACGATGCCGGCCGCGCCTACCGCGATGGTGGCGGCTCGTTGGGCACCGCGCTCTCGGCGCGCATCTGTGAAGAGTCGCTCCAGCGGCTGCGGCCGGGCGGGCGCTTGATCCTCTACACCGGGACGCCGGTCATCGAAGGCGAGCACGTCTTGTGGAGGCAAGTGCAGCCGTTCCTACGCAATCTTCAGTACGACTATCGTGAGTTGGACCCGGACGTCTTTGGCGAAGAGCTGGATCAGCCTGCTTACTCCCAGACAGAGCGGCTGGCGGTGGTGGCGCTGGACGTGGTGAAGAGCTGAGCCTATGCGCGGCCAGCGATTCGTGACGAATCTGTAGGAATGGAACCGAGTCTGCTCCATAAGAAGCTCGCGAGCTTTGCGCAGCGCCGCTTGCGCCCTGCTCTGCCTGACGCGCCCCGCGCGAACGACGATCTCGTCTTGCAAGCGCTCGACAGCGCCTTTCTCGAGGACGAACGTCGCGCCGTCACCGACGAGGCCGCGGACGCACCGCAAGATCCGCGAGCCTTCGTCGCCTGGTTCGAAGGGCTGCGCGAGCGAGGTCCGGGACAAGGCGACAAGCTGTTCCCCTGGCTGGCGAATCACGCCACCTTGGAGCAGATGCGCTGGTTCCTCATGCAGGAGGTTGCGGGCGAGGCAGGCTTCGACGACCTGGTCGCGCTGACGCAGATTCGCATGCCGGTGCAGGCCAAGCTGGAGTTTGCCCGCAACTATTGGGACGAGATGGGCCGCGGCCGCGA
>DATBAA010000897.1:0-3542 GCA_036271755.1 Myxococcales bacterium
GCGCCATGCCCGCGTCCTTGCGCACCACCACCGCCTCGACCAGCTGGACGAGCTTGGTGGACTGCGCGTGCACGGCCTGGACTCCCTGCAGCAAGTCGTCGCCGGCCTTCTCGCGATCGCGCAAAATCGCCTCCGCCCAGCTCGCGAGCTTGCGATCGCGCGAGGGCCCGAAGCGCGCGCCCATGCGCGAGAGCTTCTCTTCCGACTCGCGCTCGTCCTGCTGCGAGTCGGTCAGCGCGCTCTCCAGCCGGGTGAAGGCCGCGAGCCTGCGCCGGTAGAGGTCGAGCAACGCGCGGTCGTCCTTTTCGTCCTGCGGCGAGATCTTCACCCCTCCCTTGTTGTCGAGCCCGATGGCGAAGCTGCGCCCGGCGATCTGCTGATCGAGCGCCTTGATCTCGTCGAACGGCGGGGCAGCGCAAGGGTCGCGGCGCAGGTGATCGCGCAGCTCGGTCAGGTAGCGGTCGCGCATGTCCCGCTCCTGCGTCCGCTGCCGGAAGAAGAAGCCGGCGGCGCCGCCGAGGATGAGCACCACCACCGCGCCGTGCAGCCAGCTCAGGCGGAAAGGCGCCGAGGGCATCTTGACGCTGCCCTGCATGGCCACCCGGATGTGCGTCTCGCCGATCTGCACGTCGTCGCCGTCGCGCAGCCTCGCGCCCGGCTCCTGCACGCGGCGGCCGTTGACGAAGGTGCCGTTGTGCGAGCCGAGATCGCGCACCAGGAAGAAGCCGTGATCGGAGACGAATTCGCAGTGCCGGCTGGAGATGGCCTCGTCCGGCAGCATCAAATCATTGTCGCGCTTGCGGCCAATGGAGACGGCGGGATGCCGGAACGGGTGCTTGGTGCGAGTCCCGTCCGGATCTCGCACCTCGAGTATGGCCGACCAACGCGGCGCGGCACCTGTGCTCTTCTGGGCCATCGTCTGTTCACTGCACCCCATATCGCGAACAGACGAATCAAGCTTGAGAATGCGCATCGATCATGGTTGATCCGCGAGCGCGATGAAAATCCGCCGTCTTGAGATCTCGGGCTTCAAGTCGTTCGCGGACAGGGTCGTCTTCTCCTTCGACGACGGCGTCACGGGCGTCGTCGGACCCAACGGCTGCGGCAAGTCCAACGTCGTCGACGCCATCCGCTGGGCCATGGGCGAGCAGTCCGCCAAGCACCTGCGCGGCCGGGCCATGGAGGACGTCATCTTCGCGGGCTCCGAGTCGCGCCCCGCCACCGGCATGGCCGAGGTGTCGCTCACCTTCCAGAACGACGGCCGGCTCGCGCCCGCGCAGTACTCTGCCTTCAGCGAGATCACCATCACCCGCAGGCTCTTCCGCAACGGCGACAGCGAATACGAGATCAACAAGGCCCAGTGCCGTTTGCTCGACATCACCGAGCTCTTCCTGGGCACCGGCGTGGGCACCCGCGCGTACTCGATCATCGAGCAGGGCCGCATCGGCCTCATCGTCAGCAGCAAGCCGGAAGATCGCCGGTCCATCATCGAAGAGGCGGCCGGCGTCACCAAGTACAAGGCGCGGCGCAAGCAGGCCGAGCGCAAGCTGGACGCCACCGAGCAGAATTTGCTCAGGCTCTCGGACGTGGTCGGCGAGATCGGCAAGCGGCTCTCGTCGCTGGAGCGCGCGGCCAAGAAGGCGGAGAAGTTCCGCGAGCTGCGCGGCCAGCTTCGCGAGAGCGAGCTGTTGACGGCCTGCAAGCAGTTCATCGGCCTCTCCGAGCAGGAGGCGGCCCAGGCCCACGAGCTGGCGGAGGCGAGCGACGCGGAGAAGGTGGCCCAGGCCCACGCGGCGCGGCTCGAATCGGGGCTCTCTGCCGAGCGGCTGCAGCTGTTGGAGGACGAGAAGAAGGTGCAGGACCTGGCCGAAGGATCGCACCGGCTGGACAAGGACCTGCGGCTGCGCGAGCAGGAGATGCAGTTCGCGGCGCGGGAGCGTGAGACCATTGCCCAGCGGCAGGTGCAGCACGAAGAGGAGGTGTCGCTGCTGGGCGTCCGCCTCGAGCTCCTGGGGCGCGAAGAAGAAGGCCTGAAGCTCGACCAGCAGAAGCTCGCCGACGCCTCGGCCGAGGATCAGGCGCGGCAGAAGCAGGCCGAAGAGGGTCTCTCGGGCGCGCTGTCGCAAATCCACGAAGCGCAGCAGGCCGTGGAGACAGAGCGGCACGGCGCGGTGGGCGTGCTCACGCGGCTGGCGAATCACCGCACGAACCTCGTCAACCTCGAGCGCAGGCGGACGGATCTGCTCTCGCGCAGGGACAAGACCGCCAGCGAGAAAGAGGCGCTGGGCGCGCGGTCGCTGGAGATCTCCCGCCAGCGCGACGAGCTGGCGCAGAAGCTCGCGGACACGCAGGCGAAGCGCAAGCAGCTGCACGATCAGCGGCTGATGACCGAGCAGGAGCTGGCCTCGGGCCGCGCCGAGCAGCGCGAGACCGAGGCGACGCTCATCAAGCTGCGCGAGGAGCTGGCAGACCGCCGCTCGCGCCTCACGTCCTTGCTCGAGCTGCAGAAGAACTTCGAAGGCTACGGCCGCGGCGTCAAGGCCGTCATGCTGCGCGAAGAAGAAGAGCGCAGGCGCGACGGCATCTACGGCCTCGTCGCCGACGTGCTGCGCGTCGAGCCCAGGCACGAGCGGGCCATCGAAGCGGTGCTGGGCGAGAGGCTGCAGCTGGTGGTGGTGGAGAGCCACCAGGCCGGCCTGCGCGCCGTCGAGTATCTGCGCAAGGCTTCGGCGGGGCGGGCTTCTTTCGTGCCGCTGACGGAGATGGAGCAGCTGCAGTTCGAGCCTTCCGAGCTGGAGGCGCCGGAGGGCACCATCCGCGCGGTGACGGTGGTGGACTGCGCGCCCGAGCACGAGCGGCTGCGCAACTACTTGCTGGCCGACGTCTGCCTCTGCGATTCGCTGGCCACCGCGCTCCTGCTCTGGGCGCGCAACCCGGGACAGCGCACGTTCGTCTCGGAAGACGGCGAGGTGGTGGACAAGGAGGGCGTCGTCTCCGGCGGACAGCTGGGCGGCGTCGGCGACGGCCTGTTGCACAAGCGCCGCGAGCTGCAAGAGCTGGCCGAGACGGTGCAAGGCCTGGAAGCAAGGCTGCACATGCTGACGCAGCAGGTGCAGATGCTGGCCGTGCGGGTGCAGGCGGCCGATACGCAGCAGAAGCGGCTGGTCCACGAAGAGCGCGAGGAGGAGCTGTCGCAGCTGCGGCTCGAGCGCGACGTGACCCGGCTGCACGAGGAGCTGGGGCGGATCGCGCAGCGCGACCAGGTGCTGGTGCAGGAGCTGGACTCGCTGCAGAACGCGGTCAACGAAGTGCTGCGCGAAGAGACCGATTCGCGCGACGCGGTGACCGCTGGAGAAGGCGAGCAGACGGAGCGCGAGGCGCGGCTGCGCTCGCTGCAGGCGGCGCTGCTGGAAGCGCGCGGCCGGGCCGAGTCGGTGCAGGCCGAAGTGACCAAGGCCAAGGTGAGCGCGGCGGCGGTGGCCGAGCGGCGCGAAGGCGTCGCCCGCAGCCTGCAGCGTTTGTCGGAGCAGCGCGCCGAGGTC
>DATBAA010000898.1:0-3431 GCA_036271755.1 Myxococcales bacterium
CGACACGTTCCTCAAGAGCGGCGACGAGGCCATCGTCCATCCGGGCGCGGAGCTGGAATACCTCGCCAGCCCGTACGCCACCTTCGGCTCCGCCACGGGCAGGCAGAACGCGGGCAGCGCGGGGCTGACCATCTTTGCCGCCTTCGCCGAAGGGCAGGTCGCGGCCTACATCACCACCGCAGAGTGGGACGACTTCGAGCGCATCTGGATGCAGCCGCTCTACGTCGCGCTTCCCCAGGCCGGCGCCGCGCAGCCCTTGCGGGTCTTTGGCGTCTCGGCGGCCTCGCGCTTCTACAGCCCGTATTGGCAGATCTTCTATTACACGCCCTCTGCGGGAGTGCAGTTCAAGAGCGAGCGCGACGTGCTGGACTCCAAGGTGCGCCTCACTCCGGGCCCGGGCGTCTTCGCGGCGCTCACGGACGACGCGACCATCACCACCGCCGTGCAGCAGGGTGACGACGGGCCGCTGCGGCCGCTGACCGGAACGCCCGTGGGCAAGGCGGCCAACGAGGTTGGCTACGTCGAGGGGGCGCTCACCCACTACGTGAGCCTGGGCGACGATCAGCGCTTCACCTGGAACTACGAGACGCTGGTGGTGGACGAGACGCCCATCTATCTGCTCGCCTTTCCCGGCGCGGACGGAAACCCGCTGCCCAGCGATCTGCCGCTCGTCATCGGCACCGGGCCGCTGCACCTGCCGCGCTGCGACGGCAAAGGCCACTGCGGCGGCGTGTCGGCCAACGGCGTGCCCGAGTGGGGCGCGGCGTGGGTGAGGTGGAACGTGCTCTTGCCGCCGGAGGCCGACGTCTACGTGCGGCCGGGCGACACCGCGCTGCGCGGTCTGATGCGCCGCCAGGGAGCGCCCGCCACCGTTCCGGCGTTCGATCTCCCGGACGACTTCGTGCTGCGCGTGGCCGCCAACGGCGTGCAGTGCTTCCAGACCGGCCCGGCCACCTGCCACTGGCTCGACTCGCAGAACGCCATCGAGGAGCTCGTGCCCGACTTCCGCGTCACCGAGACCGAGGACCGCGTCGCGTCCCCGCTGGTCCTCTTCAACGGCACAGCGCTGGGACGGTGAGGGCGCTCGCGCTGTCACTGCTGGTCGCGTCGGGGGCCCGGGCGCAAGAGGCTCCCGATGCGGGCGTTCCCGAAGCGGTGATTCAATCGAGCGGCGCCGACGGCTACACCCCGGCCGACGCCAGCGCCGCCCAGCCGCCGCTGCGCATCCTGGGCTACGTCGATCTGGGTTGGGCGAAGGCCACCGGCAACGGCACGAGCTTCGCTCCCAACGATCTGCGCCTGCCGGCCGACTACGGCGTCGACGCCTTCGCCCCGGCGGTGAACTCGCGCGGCGACGTGGCCTCCACCAACGCCGGCATCCGCTTCACCAACGGCTTTCTCCCCAACTCGGTGGGCATCGGCGGACATCCGTCGTTCCTCATCAACACCATCGATCTCGACGTCCGCTACGTCGTGCCGCACGCGCCGCTGATGTTCTTCACCCGCCTGCAAGTGCTGCCGCGCTTCAACAGCACGGGCCAGCAGACGACGGTGCTCGCCGAGCAGGTCTTCGCCCGGCTGACGCCCATCGCCTCGCAGGAATTGGCCATCACCGCGGGCAAGTTCGACAGCGTCTTCGGCATCGAATACCTGGAGAACGAAGCCAACCTGCGCACCGGCATCACGCCCTCGCTGATCGCGCGCTACACCACGGGCCAGGGCCTGGGGCTCAAGGCCTTCTATCGCAGGCAGATCCCAGGCTTGTGGAGCGCCTTCTCGCTGAATATCTCGGCCACCAACGGCGGCAGCATGGCCTCGCCGCTGCAGCCGCAGAACGTGAGCCTGACCGGAACGCCGGTAACCTCGGCGCGCCTGGGCTACGAATTGAACCTGCCGTCGCTGGAGATCAAGCTGGGCATCTCGGGCATGGACGGCCCGCGCAACGACCAGTCGCAGCCGCGGGTGCGGCAGAAGTCGCTGGGCGGCGACCTGCGCGTGAACGCCGGCCCGGTGGAGCTGCGCGGCGAGCTGGTGCGCCTCAGCCAGAGCGAAGGCGGCGGCGACAAGCTCAACGATCTTGGCACCCAGACGGTGGTGTCGGGGTTCGATGTTCTTGGTGGATACGTGCAACTGGCGCTGGGCTTCGAGCTGCCCGATCCGTTCAAGAAGGTCTCGGTCTACGGCCGGTACGATCGCCGGCACGCGCAGTTCGAGGGCTTCACCGCCATCACCGTCGATCGCATCACGCTGGGCGCGCGCCTGGACGTCTGGGAGAACCTCGCGGTGAAGGGCGAGGTGCTCAAGAACCGCGAGCTGGTCGGCGCGCCCGACGTGGACAACGACGTCGTGACCTCTTCCCTCGTCTTCTCTTGGTGAATCAGATGCTGCTTCTCGTCCTGCTGCTCGCCGCCGCGCCGCCCAAGCCCAACTGGCTGGGCACCGAGATGCCGCTTCCGCTGGTGGTCCGCCAGCCGCGGGATCTCGAGTTCAAGAACATCGCCGAGCGGCAATATTTGATCTTCAACCTGCTCGCCTCGGGGAAGGTGGCCTACGACCAGGGCGACTTCGCCGGCGCGGTCGCCAAATGGGACACGCTGGTGCTGCTGCCGGGACTCGATCCGCAGATCGACAAGGCGGTGCGGCCGCTGCTCGAGGATGCGCGGGCGCAGAGCGGCAACCCGCAGGCCGCGCCGCCCGTGCGTCCGCCGCCGCCGCCGGCTCTCGAAGAGCCGAAGAAGCGCGAGGTCACGGCGGTCACCGTCGAGGGCACCGTCACCGGCGGCGGAACGGCCGGGCCGGGCGGCGCGGTGATCAGCTTGAAGCGCCTCGACGGGCCGATGCCGCAGCTCAAGCCCGCGCGCAAGGTGGTGCTGCAGAAGGACAAGTCGTTCGTGCCGCGCGTTCTGGCGGTGGCGGCCGGCAGCTCGGTGGTGTTCCGCAACGCGGACGACATCAACCACAACGTCTTCTCGCTCGCGCCCCACTTCGACACGGGCCTCTACGGCAAGGACGGCGAGAAGTCCGAGACCTTCGAGAAGGCCGGCGTGGTGCAGCTGCTCTGCAACATCCACTCGTCGATGCTGGGCTACGTGGTGGTCGTCGACACGCCGTACTTCGCGCAAGCCGACGGCAGCGGCGCGTTCTCCATCAAGGGCGTGGCGCCGGGCGAGTACGAAGTGACGGCCTGGCACGAGAACGCCAGCAAACCCACCGTGCAGAAGCTCAGCGTCTCGCGCGAGGGCGCCAGGTTCAACATCACCGTCGCGGGCGACAAGCAGCCGCCCTCCTATCCGCCGGACAAGTACGGCAAACCCCGCCAACAACAGCTCGGATATTAGGCGAGGGTCGTCGCGCGCCCGCCCGGCGGGAACTGATCGGCGAAGGTCTGGGCGGTGACGAGCTCGTCGTGGCGCCAGGAGAAGCCCGTGGCC
>DATBAA010000899.1:0-5550 GCA_036271755.1 Myxococcales bacterium
TGAAGTACGTCTGCGAGGCCTCTTCGGCCGCGCGCTCGAAGGCGTCCTCCTTCTGCTTCGGGTCGATGTAAAGCTGCGAGACGGCGATCTCGTCCACGCGCAGCGCGAAGGCCCGCAGCGCGTCCTCCTCGGGAATCCAGGACATGAAGAGCGGGTCGTCGAAGAGCGCGGCGCCGGCCAGCTGGTGCGGCAGCTCGCCGTCCGGACCCATCTCGACGGCCTCTCCCGGCGAGGGCGGCAGCGGCTCTGGGGCTGGCCCAAGCATGCGCAGCGCGTCGGCGTAGGCAGCAGGCGGAGAGAAGCCGTTGCGCGCCCCGGCGGCCTCGGCTTCGGCGATGAGCGCGCGCGCGTGCTCTTTGGAGATCTCGGCGGTGAAGACCACGCTCTGCCGCGGCAGCCGCTTGACGAACTCGCGCCAGCTCTTGCGCGAGAGGCCCAGCGCGTCGGCTTGCAAGATGCCCTTCACGTCCGAGTAGACGACCTGCACCACCTCCACGCCCTGCTTCGCCGCCCGCGACCACCAGATGGCGCGCTCGCCGTAGGCGTCGATGCTGCTGGCGTAGCAGACCGGCGCCTCGGCCTCGGGCAGCGGCTTCAAGACGGCCTCGCCAGATCGCTTCACCTCCTGCACCTGCACGCCCTTCTGTTTCAATCGCTGCAGCTCGCGCTTGGCCTCTTTGACCAGCGCCTTGTTCGAGCCGGAGGCGATGGGCAAGAGCACCTCCTGCCGCGCAGCGCGTCCGGCAGCGTGCACCAGCGCGAGCGCCAGCGCCTCGGGCAGCCCGGAGATCTGCGCCGCCAGCGCGCCGGCATCCGGACCTTCCAGGCCGGCCGTCTGCGCCACCGCCTCGGTCTTCAGCTTCGCCTGCGCGTCGCGGGCAGATTCGACCTGCGCCGCGCTCAGCTTGGAACAGCCGGCGCACTCCATCTCCTCGGCGATGCTCTCGGGCTTGAGCGAGGCGTCGTTGAGGAGCGCTAGGACTTCGTCGTTGGTCATGGAGCCGGTCATGGGGCCGCGCACACTAGAGATGCGCTTTACCCGCGTCAACGCTGCTGGCATACGTCCGCCATGCGGGTGACGGTCCTCTATTTTGCGGCGGCGAGAGAGCGAGCAGGCGCCTCGCGCGAAGAGCTGGAGCTTCCCGACGGCAGCACGGCCGCGCAAGCGCTGGAGGCCATCGTCTTGAAGCGCCCCGGGCTGGCCGGCATCGCGGACAAGCTGCGGCTCGCGGTCGATCAAGACTTCGCGGGGAAGCTGCGCGACGGCAGCGAGCTGGCGCTGATTCCGCCCGTCTCGGGCGGCGTGGGCGTGCACAGCATCGGGCCTGCCAAGCTCGACGCGCAGGCGGTGGAGAATGCGGTGGCGGGAAACGACGCCGGGGCCATCGTCAGCTTCATCGGCACCGTGCGCGGCACCAACCACGGCAAAGAGGTCGTGCGGCTCGAATACGAGGCCTACGCCGAGATGGCGCTGCGCCAGTTCGCGGTGATCGCTGCTCGCGCACTCGAGCAGTTCCACGCGCGCGTGGCCATCCACCACCGCATCGGCCCGCTCGTTCCCGGAGAGATCTCGGTGATCATCGCGGCCGCCGCTCCGCACCGGCCCGACGCGTTCGACGCCTGCCGCTTCGCCATTGAAGCCTTGAAGCAGGACGCGACCGTCTGGAAGCGCGAGCTCTACCCCGACGGCAGCACCTGGGTAGGTCTGGGCTCTTAGGTGGACGAGGGGCGTTCGCGTGCTACGCTCCGCGGGAGATGAGCGCCTCCGTCTTGCTCGCAGGAGATCTCGAGTTCCGCAGCGTGATTGCGCGCGCGCTCGGGCCTGCCTACGGCATCGTCGAAGTGGAGTCGGTGCAGTCCGCCGCCGACTCGCTGCTGGCCGCGAAGCCGTCGCTGGTGGTGGTCGACTTGCGCGGCTCGACCGAGGCCGGCATCGCGGTGTGCGGCCGCATCAAAGGCGCCGCCTCGACGCGGCTCTTGCCCATCCTGGCCTGCGTCGACCCCGGCGAGGCCGCGCTCATCGCCGCGCTCGACGCGGGCGCCGATCACGTCATCCCCTTCCCGCCGCCCGTCTCGGAATTGCAGGCCCGCGTCCGGGCCGCCATCCGCGCCCGCGTCGCCACCGACCGCCTCGAGGATGCCTCGCAAGTCATCTACGCGCTGGCCAACGCGGTCGAAGCCAAGGACGCCTATACCGAAGGCCACACCGAGCGCGTCGGCGCGCTGGCCGTGGAAGCCGGCCGGCTCGCGGGCCTCGACGAAGAGACGCGCGAAGCGCTGCGCCAGGGCGGCGTGCTGCACGACATCGGCAAGATCGGCATCCCCAACGAGATCATCAACAAGGCCGGCTTGCTGACGCCGAAAGAGCGCATCGTGATGAACAAGCATCCCATCATCGGCGAGCGCATCTGCGAGCCGCTGAAGAGCTTGCGGCACCTCCTGCCGATCATCCGCTGGCACCATGAAAAGCTCGACGGCACCGGCTACCCAGATGGATTGAAAGGCAACGCCTTTCCCGTGCCGGCGCAGATCCTCCAGCTGGCCGACATCTACGACGCCATCACCACCGACCGGCCGTATCACCGCGCCCGCACCCGCTCGAGCGCCATCGACTTCCTGCACTTCGAGGCCGACAAGGGCTGGCGCGATCACGAGCTGGTGAAGATCCTCGGCCTCGCCGCGGACCACCTCAACCTCGGCCGCACCCGCGAGGAAGACATCCCGCCGCCGCCAGCGCCCATCGGCCAGTGGCGCACCGAATAGCTACATCTTGAAGTGATCGGGCGGAGGCGGCAGGTCCGGCGGCGGCTGACCTTGGGCGGAACAGTGATACTCGTCGATATAGATGGTATATTTTGATTTGCCGCAGAGGGCTTCGACGGCTTCGATGATGTGGAAGTCGGGGTCCCCGGGCCGGATGCGCACCTCGGCGTCCATCTGCAGCAGGAGGCGCGGGTCGTTGGGATCTTCGGGGCGGTTGCGGGTGCCGAAGTTGCCCAGCCGGGTGATCACCGGGCGCGAGCCGTCCTCGCAGAGCAGCTTGCCCAGCCAGGCCTTCTCGCCGGGCGGCAGGCACACTTCGGCGGCCTGCTTCCGGCTCAGCGCGAAGCCAACCGGCGCCACCGCCGCCGCGTGCGCGCAGCCGACGACAGCGAGCAGAGCCAGGGAGCGCAATGCCTATTCGTCCTCTTCGAAGAAGCCGCGGAATTCCCCGCGGGTGACGCGGCCCGACCCCATCAGGATGGGCTCGTATTCGCGCCCGCACTCCGGGCAGGTGAGCGCCTCGACCTCCACGGGCTCGGGCGCCAGCATGCCGCCCTCCACCTCGAAGTAGCCCTCGAGGACGAATCGCTCCGAGCCGCATGCGCAGCGGGTTCCGCCCTGATCTGCCTCGGCATCCGCCATGGTCCGTTCGCCGTCGCCTGTGCGTGCCATGAGAACAAGGTTAGCAAGACCGGTTGCGAAGCGCGAAAGAAGTTGGCTTCATGCGCGCCATGCTCGCCATCGATCTGACTGGGAAGCGCGCTTTGGTTGCCGGAGTCGCGGATGACGCAGGGTACGGTTTCGCCATCGCCAAGCAGCTGGCGGAGGCTGGGGCCACCGTCTGCGTAGGCACCTGGCCGCCGGCGCTGAACATCTTCGAGACGCTGATTCGCAGAGGGAAGATCGACGAGTCGCGCAAGCTCGCCCGCGGCGGCATGCTCGAGTTCGAGAAGATCTATCCGCTCGACGCGGCCTGGGACACGCTCGCGGACGTGCCCGAGGAGACGCGCAACAACAAGCGCTACAACGAGCGCGGCGACTTCTCGGTGCAGGGCATGGCCGACGCCATCGCGCGCGACTTCGGCAGCGAGCCGTGCCTGGACATCCTCGTGCACTCGCTGGCCAACGGGCCCGAAGTGAAGAAGCCGCTGCTCGAGACCTCGCGCGCGGGCTATCTGGCGGCGGTCGGCGTCTCGGCCTACTCGCTGACGTCCATGGTCCAGCGGCTGGCTCCGCGGATGCGGCCCGGGAGCGCCGTCGTGTCGCTGACCTATCTGGCCGGCGAGCGCGTCATCCCTGGCTACGGCGGCGGCATGTCGTCGGCCAAGTCCGCGCTGGAGGGCGACACGCGCACCTTGGCGTACGAGGCCGGCCGCAAGTACGGCATGCGCGTCAACACCATCTCGGCGGGGCCGCTGGCCTCGCGAGCCGCCAGCGCGATTGGCGTCATCGAAGAGATGGTGAAGTACTACGCGCACAACGCCGCGCTGCCTCAAGAGCTGACGGCCGACGAAGTGGCGCACACCGCGGCGTTCCTGTGCAGCCCGCTCGCCAGCGCCATCACCGGCGCGACCATCCACGTCGACAAGGGCTACAGCATCATGGGCCGGAGCGTCTGATGGTCGCGCTGCACACCTGGACCACGCCCAACGGCATCAAGCCCATCATCCTGCTCGAGGAGTTGGAGGTGCCGTACCAGATCGTCTGGGTCGACCTCGGCAAGGGCGAGCAGCACGACCCGGACTATCTGCGCATCAACCCCAACGCGAAGATCCCGGCGCTGGTCGACGACGGCGTGCCCATCTTCGAATCGGGAGCCATCCTCATTTACCTGGCGGAGAAGTACGGCCGCTTCCTGGCGCGCGACGGGCAGGCGCGCACCGACGCGCTGGGCTGGCTCTTCTTCCAGGTCGGCAGCATCGGGCCCATGTTCGGACAGCTGGGACATTTCCTGCGCGCGGACGAGAAGATCCCTTACGCCATCGATCGCTATCGCAAGGAGACCGAGCGGCTCTACGGCGTCCTGGAGAAGCGCCTGGGCGAGGCCGATTTCCTGGCGGGCGAATACGGCATCGCCGATATGGCTTCGTTCGGCTGGGCGGGCGCCATGTCGCGGCTGCAAATCAATCCGGCGCCCTACCCCAACGTCAATCGCTGGCTGGAGCGGGTCCGCGCGCGCCCGGCCGTCCAGCGCGCGCAGACGCGAATTCCGTAAAGCTTACTTCAAGGCTTTTTCAATGGTGGCGATGAGGTCTTTTTCGCGGCCTCGCGTGAGCGCGCCGACGTCGGTCCAGATCACCTTGCCCTGCTTGTTGATCAGCACCATGGTCGGCAGGCTGGCGACGGAGAAGGCCTTGGTGGCGCTGCCGTCGTCGAGGACCACGGGGAAGTTGAGCTGGTTCTTGATGAGGAACTCGCGCACTTCGGGGTCGCGATTCGGGCCGTCGTCGTCCGTGTCTACTGAATATAATTCGAGTCCGGCGGGCTGATACTTCTTCCAGATCTGCTGCACGCGAGGCATCGAGACGCGGCACGGCTCGCACCAGGTGGCCCAGAAGTCGACCAGCGTGACCTTGCCCTTGGGCAGCGGCTTGTTGCCGCCGTCGAGGCCCGGCAGCGTCACGCCCGGCGGCGGCGCTTTTCCTTCCAGCTGGGGCGGCGGACGGCGGCCCTGGACCACCGCGAGCGCGATCACGCTCAAGGTGGCGAGGCCGACCAGCGCCCAGATGAAGGTGTCGCTTCGCTGCCGCAATGCTCTCGCCGTCACCGGCCAACCATGCGGGCGCC
>DATBAA010000900.1:0-5042 GCA_036271755.1 Myxococcales bacterium
GGTCCGGCGGCGCTGATCATCGCGGAAGTGCGGAAGTCTCCAGACGGATTCGACCTGCTCCGCCGCCTGCGCAAGGGCAAGCGCCCGCAGCTGGCGCCGGCGGTGCTCATCTCCGGCTCGCTGCAAGTGCGCAATGAAGCGATCAAGCTCAAGGAGCAACTGGATATCGTCGAGGTGCTGACCGGTTCGCAGCCGCTGAGCACCGTCCGCGCCGCCGTCGCGCGCGCCATCCACCGCGGGCCGCGCAACGGCCGCAATCCGCGCCTGCATGAAGTTCCGCCGCCCTCGCAGCCGCCGCTCATCGGCGCCGGCAAGGAAGAGCTGCTGCAGGCCGCCGCGCGCGATCTGGGCGCCTCCACCGCGCTCGCCTGGTTTGGCTCTCCAGAGGACGGCGAGCTGATGGGCTGGTTCGGCTGGGACACCTCGCTGGTGCCGATGATCGGCGAGCGAGAGGATTGGGCTCCTTTCCGCAACCTCGCCGCCGAGGCGCCGGTCTACGTCACCGATGCGCGGCACGACTCGCTGCTCTCGCGCTCGGCCATGGTGAAGACGGGCCTCGTGCGCAGCTTCGCCGGCGCGCCCTTGTGCAACGACGAGGGCGAATCGGTTGGCGCGCTCTGGGTGGCCGACGATCGTCCCAGCCAGCTGGGCACGCAGGCGCTGCATCCGCTCAGCATCTGGGCACACCGGCTGGGCGCCGCCTGGGAAGACGAAGCGCGCAAGAAGGCCGTCACCCGGCTGCACTCCGTCAATCCCGGCACGAGCGACGAGAAGTTCAAGCCCAGCATCACGCCGGCCATGGAAGCCATGAGCCAGGTGCTGGCGCACAGCAGCGACGGCTTCATCGCCACCGACGGCGAAGATCGCATCGCCTACGCCAACCCGGCGGCGACGCGGCTGCTCGGGCTCAAGGGCCGCCGGCTGATGGGCCTGACCCGCACGCACCTGCTCGAGCTGGCCTGCCAGAAGGCCAACCTCGCGCCGCTGGTGGCCGAGACCTTGCGCACCACCTTGAACGCCACTCAGCTGGTGACGCTGCACAAGCCGCAGCGCGTGCTGCGCTGGGAGACGAAGCTGCTCGCGCTGGGCACCGAGATGGGCAAGATGGACCAGCTCGTCGACTGCACGGCCGAGGTCGAGGAGCGCGAGACCCGCGCCAAGCTGGCCCGCATCGATCCGCTCACCTGGCTGGCCAACCGCCGCGGCTTCGAGGACGCGCTGGCCCGCGAGATCTCTCGCGCCTTCCGCTTCAAGACGCCGCTGACGCTGGCGCTCTTCCGCATCGACGGCCGCAGCGATCTGGAAGAGCCGGATCGGACGCAGATCCTGCGCGAGGTGTCGTGGCTCATCGCCGAGATCAGCCGCGGCTACGATCAGTCGGCGCGCCTCGACGATGATTCGCTCGCCCTCATCCTGCCCGGCGCCACGCCCGAGGCCGCGAAGGCTTTGTACAAGCGCATCGCGGAAGAGGTGGCCGGCCTCAAGACCCGCCGCGCGAAGGCAGTCACGCTCTCGACTGGCATCGCGCTCTTCGACCCGGGCGAGGACGTGGCGCAGATGCTCGGGCGCGCCCGCGCGGCCATGCTCGAAGCCGAAGCGGCCGGCGGCGACACCGTCCTTTAAGACCTACTGCTTGCGCAGGATTCGTTCGGGGCGCAGGCCGAAGCGCGCCAGCTGCCGGTAGAGCGTGCTGCGGGTGACTCCCAAGAGCGCCGCCGCTTCGGTCATGGTCTGCGCGGAAGCGACGGTGTCCACCAGCCTCTTCAACGCCGCGTTCTCGTGAGGCTCGGCGTGGGTTTCGGGCTTTGCGCTGGCGGGCTCGGGCGCAACAGGGCCGCCGCGAAGCTCTTCCGGCGCGTCGGCGAGCGTCAGCGTCTCGCCCTGGGCAAGCGCGACCAGCCGGCGCATCACGTTCTTCAGCTCGCGCACGTTTCCCGGCCAGCGCCACAGCTGCAACGCGGCCAGGAGCTCCGGGTCGAGCGGGCGGGGCGCGCGGCCCTGCTCCTGCTCGGCGTCGCGGAGAAAGCGCTCGGCCAGGAGCGGCAAGTCTTCGAGGCGCTCGCGCAGCGGCGGCAGCTGGATGGCGAGCACGTTCAAGCGGTGGAAGAGATCTTCGCGCAGCGTCCCGGCCGAGAGGCAGGCGTGGATGTCGCGGTTGGTGGCGGCGATGACCCGCACGTCGATGGGCCGCGCATGGTTGCCGCCCACCGGCACCACCTCGCCCTCTTGCAGCGCGCGCAAGAGCGCCGCCTGCGCTTCTCCAGAAAGCTCGGCGATCTCGTCGAGAAAGAGCGTGCCGCCGTCGGCCGCCTCGAACTTGCCGATGCTGCCTTCGCGGCGCGCGCCGGAGAAGGCGCCGCCCACGTAGCCGAAGAACTCGCTCTCCACCAACTCGCGCGAGAGCGAGGCGCAGTTGACGCCGACAAAGCGCTTCGCGGCCCGCGGGCTGGCCGCGTGGATGCCTTGCGCGAACACTTCCTTGCCGGTGCCCGATTCGCCGCTGAGCAGCACCGGCAACGCGGTGCGAGCCGCGGCCCGCGCGGTCTCGCGCGCCCGGGTGACTTTCTGGCTGACACCCACCACGTCTTCCAACGTGTAGTGCGTGTTGTGATGGTGCGCCCGCTGCGGCTTCGGATGCGAAGGCCGCAGGACGAGACAAGAGCCCGCGTGCGCGCGGCCGTCGAAGATGGGCCGGCACACCGCCACCAGATCGGCGGAGACCGGCATGGTCACCTCTTCCGGCCCGCGATCTTGCGCGTGCGCGGCGGCCCGCGCGAGCAGGGCCCGCAAGCGCTCGCGGCCCGGATCTCCCGAAAGCCCGGCCGGCAGATCGTGAGACGACGCCACCACCGAGCCCGCGCGATCGACCGCCAGCATCGCCTCGCCCGGCCAACGCCCGGCGAGCTGCGCGAACTGCTGCAGCAAGAGCACGCGCCGCTCGGCGTCCAGCACCGCCAGCCGCTGCTCGATGGCCGCCGCGATGGCCGAGCTGAGCCGCAGCGTGTGCGGATGGCCCATCTCGCGAAACCCGGAGATGTCGACGACGGCCACGATCTCGCCGGTCGAAGGATCGCGCACCGGCGCGGCGGCGCAGTGCCACGGATGCCACTTCTCGCAGAAGTGCTCGGCGCCGACGACGTGCACCGGCCGCCCCAGCGCCAGCGCGGTGCCGGGGCCGTTGGTGCCGACGCGGTCCTCGCTCCACTGCGCGCCCGGCCGGAAGTTCATCTCCGACAAACCTTCGCGCGCGGCCGGATCTCCCTCGGAGAGCAGCATGCGGCCGTGGCTGTCGAAGAGGGTGATGACGTGGCCGCCCGCCAGGTGATCGTCGCGCTGCCGGGCGAGCGTCTGCTGGGCCGCCGGAAACCAATCGGAATGCTCGCGCGCGAAATGGAGCTGATCGTCGTTCCACACCAGCGGCGCCTGCTTCAGGTGAACAGAGACACCGGCTTGCACCGAGCGCGACCACGAGTCGAGGACGACGGGCCGCACCTGGCCCGCGAGAGATTTGCCCGAGAGCGCCGCGCTCAGCGCCAGCTCGACGCGCCGCTGCGCTGCGCCATCGAACGGTAGCTCGCTCTCTGCCGCGGTCAGGTTGTCCATGGCGCGACGAGTGTAGCGCTGAAGCGACAAGTGTCACCCTCGCATCGCGTCAATTGCGACACCTGTCCGGCGACCTTGGTCGGCGTCCTCCTCTGGCGCCGATCTGGAGTCGCATTTGCAACTGCCGCCATCGCTCTTTCACCGGAGGAAACAATGGCGAATGCACAGTCGGCGAAGCTGCCCTCGGCCGCTTCGAAGCACAACTTCAAGATTCCCATCAAGCCCCGCTACGAAAACTGGATCGGCGGCGAGCTCGTGAAGCCCGTCAAGGGTCAATACTTCGTCAACCCGACACCCATCACCGGCCAGCCGCTCTGCGAGGTGGCCCGCTCGACCGCGGAGGACGTGGAGCGCGCGCTGGACGCCGCCCACAAGGCCGCGCCCGCCTGGGGCAAGACCTCTTATACGGAGCGCGCGAACATCTTGAATCGCATCGCTGACCGGCTCGAGCAGAACCTCGAGGCCATCGCGCTCATCGAGACCACCGACAACGGCAAGCCCATCCGCGAGAGCATGGCTGCCGACCTTCCGCTAGCCGTCGATCACTTCCGCTACTTCGCCTCGGTCATCCGCGCGCAGGAGAATACCAGCTCGCAGATCGACGAGGAGACGGTGGCGTACCACTTCCACGAGCCGCTGGGCGTGGTGGGCCAGATCATCCCCTGGAACTTCCCGCTCTTGATGGGTGTCTGGAAGCTCGCGCCGGCCTTGGCCGCCGGCAACTGCGTAGTGCTGAAGCCGGCCGAGCAGACGCCGGTCTCGATCATGGCCTTCGCGGAATTGACCGCCGACATCCTGCCGCCGGGCGTGATGAACATCGTCCAGGGTTTCGGCGTCGAGGCGGGCAAGCCGCTGGCTTCGTCGAACCGCATCGCCAAGATCGCCTTCACCGGCGAGACCACCACCGGCCGCCTCATCCTCCAATATTCGTCTGAGAACCTGATCCCGGCCACGCTGGAATTGGGCGGCAAGTCGCCCAACATCTTCTTCGCCGACGTCATGGACGAGAAGGACGACTTCCTCGACAAGGCGCTGGAGGGCTTCACCATGTTCGCGCTCAACCAGGGCGAGGTGTGCACCTGCCCGTCGCGCGCGCTGGTGCACGAGAGCATCTACGACAAGTTCATGGAGCGCGCGGTGGCCCGCACCAAGGAGATCATCGAGGGCAGCCCGTACGAAGGCTCGACCATGATCGGCGCGCAGGCGTCCAACGATCAGCTGGAGAAGATCCTCAGCTACATGGACATCGGCAAGAAGGAGGGCGCGAAGATCCTCACCGGCGGCGAGCGGCGCGTGCACCCGGGAGACCTGAAGGACGGCTACTACGTCAAGCCGACCATCTTCGAAGGCCACAACAAGATGCGCGTCTTCCAGGAGGAGATCTTCGGGCCGGTGGTGGCGGTGACGAAGTTCAAGACCTTCGACGAGGCCATCTCCAT
>DATBAA010000901.1:0-2233 GCA_036271755.1 Myxococcales bacterium
GGCGTTGCCGATCCCCGAGAAGAGCCGCGGGTCGGTGAGCGACCGCTTCAGCGTGTGGTTCTCGCCGCGGAGCGCTTTCTCGAACTCGGGCAGACTGCTCTCCAGCGGCTCGATGCCGCCGCGCTGGAACTCGTCGAGCGATCGCGCGAGGTGAATCGAGGCGCGTTTCTTCGAGGCCGCCTCCGTCAGCACCAACGTGCCGTTCTCGAAATCGAACGCGGCCAGGCCCAGCTTGCCGGGGATCTTCGCCTTGCTCTCCTCGAACCACTTGAAGCGGCCCGAGATCATCAAATGGATGACGAGAAACAAGCCGCTGCGAAGGTCGAACACGATGCGCTTGCCCAGCCGCGAGACGCGCAAGATCGTGTCGCCCTTCAGCGAGCTGATGGGCGGGTCGAACGTGCGCACCACGAACGGGCTCGCCACGCGGACGCCGAGGATCTCGCGGCCGCGCACGCGCTCCTCGAGCGCGAAGACGTAGGCCGTGACGTCAGGGAGCTCCGGCACCGAGCTCGACCAGTTCGAAGACGTAGCCGTCCGGGTCCTCGAAGTCCCGCGAGCGCCCGCCCGGCAGGTCGTGCGGCGCGCCCAGGGCCTTGGCGCCGTGGCGCAGCACCAGCGCGCCCATCTCGTCCAGGTTGCCGACGCGGATGCCCATCACCGGCCCGCCGCGCTCGTAGCCGCGCTTCTCCAATGCTTTGGGGAAGAAGACCGCGTGCAGCGCGAGCGACAGTCCGGGGCGCAGCGTAAGCTCAATCCAGCCCGGAGCGGCCGACTTCAAGGGCAGCCCGACAACCTCGCACCAGAACTTGCGCGAAGATTCGAGGTCGGGGACTTGCAGCGTGATCCAGCAGAGTTCATTCACGGCGCTTCTTATAGCAGGCCGCCCATGCTCCGTGCTCTGCCCGAATCGGCCAAAACGCCCGCGCATCCTACAGAGATGAAAGTCGTCATCGCCGGAGCGAGCGGGCTGATTGGCAGTCGGTTGCTTGCAGCGCTGCGCGCGCGCGGAGACGAGGCGGTGGCTCTACCGCGCTTCGGCACCGCGCCGTGGAACGTCGAGGGCGTCGACGCGGTGGTCAACCTCGCCGGAGCCAGCGTCGCGGGCAAGCGCTGGTCGGAGGCGTACAAGAAGGAGCTGACCGACAGCCGCATCTTGCCCACGCGCGCGCTCGTCGAAGCCATCCGCGCCGCCGGCAAGAAGCCGCGTGTGTTGGTGAACGCCAGCGCGGTCGGCTTTTACGGCGACGGCGGCGACGAGCTCGTCACAGAAAGCTCTCCTCCGGGCAAGGACTTTCTCGCCGGGCTGGTCAAGGCCTGGGAAGCAGAGGCCGCGAAGGCTCCCGTCCGCACGGTGATGCCCCGCACCGGCATCGTGCTCGCTCCCAAAGGCGGCGCGCTGGAGAAGATGGTGCCGCCCTTCAAGGCGTTCATTGGCGGGCCCATCGGCAGCGGCAAGCAGTGGTTTCCCTGGATCCACATCCAGGACGAAGTCGACGCAATTCTCTTCTGCATCGACCACCAGACGCTGCAAGGGCCGGTCAACCTGGCCGCGCCCGGCATCGTCAACATGAAGGACTTCTCCAAGGCGCTGGGCCGCGCGCTGCACCGGCCGTCGTGGACGCCCGTTCCGGCGCCGGCGCTGCGGCTGGCGGTGGGCGAGTTCGCCGAAGCGTTGCTCAGCGGCCAGCGGGCCGTTCCCAAGAAGCTGGAGAGCGCCGGCTTCAAGTTCAAGTTCGCGAATCTCGACGCGGCGCTAAGCGACCTTTTTCCGTAACGTCAAGCCCCAGTTTACGGCTGCGAATCGCTTGAAGCATCGGTTATCTTCCGCTGCACATGCCGGACGACTTCGCGCACCTCCATCTTCACACTCTGTACAGCCTCCTCGACGGCGCCATCCGGTTGCCCGAGCTGATGAAGACCTGCTCGGACACCGGCATGAAGTCGGTGGCGGTGACCGACCACGGAAACATGTTCGGGGTGGTGAACTTCTATCAAGAGGCCAAGAAGCACGGCATCAAGCCCGTCATCGGGTTTGAAGCGTACGTGGCTGGCGACAAGGGCATGGGCGACAGAAGCCAGCGCATCGGCAATCACCTGGTCTTGCTGGCCAAGAATGACATCGGCTATCGCAATCTTCGCTACTTGAGCACCAAGGCCTTCACCGAAGGCTTCTATTACGACCCGCGCGTCGACAAGACCATTCTCAAGGCGCACAGCGAAGGCGTCATCG
>DATBAA010000902.1:0-1974 GCA_036271755.1 Myxococcales bacterium
CGGCCGTGCCGCTGAAGCGGATGCGGCTGGAGGTGACGCCGTCGATGCTGAAGCCGTGCGATTCGAGCCAGGCCGTGGCCGCGGCGATGTCCGTCTTCGCCGCGCCGAAGCGCTCAGCGAACATCGCCGGCGTGAGCCAGCGGTGGAAGAGCGGCGAGGCGGCGTCGTGCTGGGCGCGGATGAGCGCTTCGAGCTCCTGCTCCTGCGCGGCGGTCCGGCCGAGGACGAGCGTTGCGCCGCTGATCGAAGCCGACTCCGGCAGCGCGCCAAGATCTTCGCTGACGGGGTGAGACATTGTAAGCGTCACACGCCGCGTGTCGTCGATGCTCCGCGTGATCCGCGCCGGCGCGCCTGCCCGCGCGCTCTGGGCGGAGAGGAGAACGGCCAGCGCGACGCCTGTTGTAAACGAGCTCATCGCGGCAGATCCCGGGCAGAGGTTCCATTGCACGGGATAGGACGACGATGGCCGGCCAGGGTTCCCCGCTAACAGTCGCTCACAATTCAGAAGGCGAGCGCCGGTCCCACCGTACCATTGAGGGTCTGATTCTCGAAGAGCACGAAGACCGTCCGTACGTAAAAGAACGGGAGCCCCCAATCGAACCCGGTGGTGCCGTTGAAGTCGCCGTTCGAACCGGCGAGGCCAGGGAGCACGGCGTCGTTGTCGTTCTGGAAGATGGTGTCGGCGTTGTCGACGGTGAAGCCCACGGTGCGCGCGGCGCCGCTGTTGCCGGTCAACGTCGCGGTCTCGGCGACCGATGCGGCGGGGCAGAAGAAGTCCGCGTCGTCGGGGCAGTTGGGAATGGAGCCGCCGGCGAAGAAGTATCCGTTGGAGCCCGAGTCGATGAAGCTGGACGGAACCGAGCCGCCGTTGAGGGTGGTGGTGAAGGTGCCCGTCGAGGTCAGGCCCAGCAGCTGCGCCGAACCCAAGGCATTGTTCGATTGGGTATTGATACCAAAGAGGATGTTGCCGCTCATCGACGGCGCGCCGGGCGACGCGACCGACGGCAGCTGAACGACGACGCCGTTGTTGTCGGACGAGAACAGCGCCGCCGGGTTTTGGAGCTGCGACGCGACCGGAACGGCGACCGGCGAACAGCTTGCGCCAATGCAGGTGTAATACGCTGCCGGAATGGCCCGCCCCTCGCAGACAGGGCCGCAGTCCTGCAGGAAGTTGCCGATGCCCAGCAGTCCGTTCGCTCCAAACTGCTCCACCGTCTGCAGCGCCGTGCCTTGAACGCAGCTCGACGGCGGAGAGCCCGCGGCCGCATCGCCCACCAGCTGCACGCGCAGATTCGAAAGCTTGCGGCTGCCCAAGGTGACGTCGACCGTCGCCACCGAGCCCCAGTCGTAGCTGTCGACGAACTGCACGCACTCGACCAGCGGGTTGCCCGACGCGTCCTTGACGGGCGCCGGCACCGCCGCGCCGCTCAAGACCGAAGAGACGATGCGCAAGCCGCTGGAGCCAGTATCGACCTGGATGTGATCGATGGTCTGGCACGCGCTGGTGCTGCCCGGCGTGCAGACGGTGACGGAGGCGTAGAGCACGTTGGCCGAGACTTCGTTGGCCGCCGCGAGCGCGGCCGGGCCTTGGTCGACCGTCACCGGCAATAGGTTCGTGCCGGCAGGGTTGGTGACTTGCCCGGGGGTGGAGGTTCCGCCGCAAGCGACGGCCAGCAGCAGCGCGGAGAGCCGCTTCATCGCAAACCTTCCGGGCTGGTTCCGGCCGGCAGGAGCGCGGGCACGTGCGCGCTGCCGACGAAGCCGCGCGGCAGCTTCATCGCGCTCATCACCAGGCCAGGCGTGGAGATGGAGAGCACGCGGCGATTCGCGTGGCGCTGCGTGGCTTGCTGATATTCGGCGTAGTGACTTGCCAGCAGCACGTGCAGATCCGGCATGCGGCCTTCCCAGGCCACCGCGAAGACCGTGCCGTCCTTCGCGGCGTACTCCCTGATCTTGGAGCCTTCGCTGGTGACG
>DATBAA010000903.1:0-6808 GCA_036271755.1 Myxococcales bacterium
TGGTTGGATTTGGCCCAGAAAGTCACCGAGTCGAAGCCGCTCAAGTCGCGCGGGGTGCCGCTCTCGTCGACGAAGGAGCCGCCGGTGAAGCCGCCGGCCGGGTAGGTGATGCGCAGCGAGGCGTGGCCGTTGCTGTCCAGGGTGTTGGTGGTGTCGACCTGGATGTCGTTGGTGGAGCCGCCGAAGGGATCGAAGGTGACGTTGTCGCCGAACTGGTTGACGAAGACGACGCTGGCGTCCGGAACCACCGCGGCAACGTTGACGGTCGCCGAAGTGGTGACGGCCGAGCCACCCGCCGGCGTCACGCTGACCGCGATGCTGGTGCTGCCGTTGGTTACGCCGGTGACGAGGCCGCCCGCGCTGACGGTGGCGATGGCCGGGTCCCCCGAGCTGAAGCTTGCGCTCGAGGTCAGGTCCTTTGTTCCGCCCGCATCGAACGTGCCGTTGATCGTCAGCTGCTGGGTGCCGCCGGCCGAGAGCGCGAGCGAGTTGGGCAAGGCGGCGATGGACAGGAGCACCGGCGTGTCGACGGTGACCGCGACGGTGGCGGTCTTGCCCGAGTCGGTGACGGTGATGGTGGCGCTGCCCGCGCCCACGGCCTTGATGACGCCTGCGGTGTCGACGGTGGCCACCGCGGCGGTGTCGGTCTGGAAGGTCGAGTTGGAGGTGACGTTCGGGTGAGAACCGTCTGAGAAGTTGCCGGTGACGGTGATGGCCTGCGTGCCGTTGACCTTCAAATCCACCGTCGTCGGGCTGACGGCGATGGAGGTGAGCGTGGCGGCGGTGACAGTGACCTGGACGGAGGTGGTCTTGCCCGCGTTGGCGACGTTGATGGTGGCGGTGCCCGCCGCGACCGCGGTGACGACGCCGATGCTGCTCACCGTCGCGACAGCCGTGGCCGAGGAGTTGAACGTCGAGGTGCTGGTCAGCGCCTGGTGAGAATTGTCTGAGAACGTGCCGGTGACGGTGAGCTGCTGCGTGCCGGTGACGGCCAGCGCGATGGGCGACGGCGTGACCGCGATGGAGGCGAGCGTGGGCGCGTTGGCGCTGACGGTCACGGCCACCGTGGCGGTCTTGCTTTGGTAGGTGACGGTGACGGTCGCGGTGCCCGCGGCCACGCCGGTGATGACGCCCGCGGTGCTCACGGTGGCGACGGCGGCGGCGGAGGTCGCGTAGGTGGCGGTGGCGGTCACCGTCGGGGTGGTGGCGTCGCTGAGCGTCGCGGTCACGGCCAGCGCCTGCGTGGCGCCGGGCGCGATGTTGGCGGTCGTGGGCGACACCGCGATGGAGGTGACGGTGGGCAGGGCTGCGGCTGTGACGGTGACGACCGACGTGGCGCTGAAGCCCGACGAGGTGGCGGTGATGGTCGCGCTGCCCGCGGCGACGCCCGTGACGGTGCCGGTGGTGCTCACGGTGGCGATACCCGTCTGAGACGAGCTCCAGACGGCGTCGGTGATGGCTTGCGCCGAGCCGTCGGTCTTGGTGCCGGCGACGTTGAGGGTCACCGTGTGGCCGGCGGCCACCGTCGCAGTCGCGGGCGTGACCGCGATGCTGGCCAGGGTGGGAGTAGACGTGACGTCAGTGCCACTGCAAGCGGCCAGGCCGAGAGCGGCGGTCAACGCCAGAAGGTGGTTGGTGCGGCGGAAGGTGGTCAGGGACATTGTTCCCCTCGGCTCCAACAAAAGTGGAGCTACTTTGTTTGTTGTCCGAACAAACATAGTAGTTGAGAAGCTGTCAAGAAGCATCGCGTCAGCTTCTCTCGAGGGCTGCTACTGTCGCGGCTTGGGCGCGGAGCTGACGGCAGCGGATCTGGTGTTGGTGCGCGGGGGAAGGCGCATCCTCGACGGCGCGTCGATTCATGTGCGCGCGGGCGAGGCCGTGGCCATCCAGGGGCCGTCGGGCAGCGGCAAGAGCAGCTTCGCCCGGACGCTGGCGACGCTGACCGAACCCGACGCGGGCTCGCTGCGCCTCGACGGCCGGAACGTGTCAGAGATGTTTTCCACTGAGTATCGCAAGCGCGTGGCCTTCCTGGCCCAGCAGCCGGCGATGTTTCCCGGGACCGTCCTGACCAACCTCGAAGCGGGGCCGGCGCTGCGCGGAGAGCCGCTCGGGCACGCCGAAGAGCTGTTGCGCGCGGTCGGGCTTCCCGAAGCATTCCTGCAGCGCGAAGCGCGGTCGCTCTCGGGCGGCGAAAAGCAGCGGGTGGCGCTCGCCCGCGCGCTGGCCAACGGCCCCGAAGTGCTCATCCTCGACGAGCCCACCGCCGCGCTCGATCCGGTGGCCGGCGAGCTGATCGTCGCGCTCATCCGGCAGCTGTCCGCGAGCGGCCTGTCGGTCATCATGGTCACGCACGTCGAGGCGCACGCCGAGGCCCTGGGCGGCACGCGCTACCGCTGCGAGGCCGGCCGCATTGTCTCACACGCTTTATGAGCTACATGGGCATTCTTTCAGGGGTTTTGTGAGCTACGTCGACATCACGCCACCGCGGCTCGCGCTCTCTCTACTGCTCATCGCGGTCGCCATCCTGCTCTCCCGCAAGAGCCGCCTCGATCTCACGCGCGATCTCCTCCTGGGCGCCGTCCGCGGGGCAGCCCAGCTCATCGCCATCGGCTACGTGCTGCTCCTGCTCTTCAACCACGAGCGCCCGGGCTGGGTGCTGCTCCTGCTCTCAGTGATGATCGTAGCCGCCGCCGCCACCGCCGCCCGCCGCGTAGAGTCCGGACCCTCGCGCCGGGTGCTCTTTCCGCGCGCGCTCGCCGCGATCTCCGCCGGCGCGCTGCTCGCCCTGCTGCCCGTCTTCATCGCCATCGTCCCCCTCCATCCCTGGTACGAAGCCCGCTACCTCGTCCCCATCAGCGGCATGATGCTCTCCAACGCCATGAACGTGGTCGCCCAGGTCTTCGAGCGCATCTTCGCCGCGGCCAGCAGCGAGACCGACCAGATCGAAGCGATGCTCGCCCTGGGCGCGACGCCCGCGCAGGCGCTGCAGCGGCAAGTCCGGGCCACGCTGCGCGCGGCGCTGTTGCCCACCATCAACGGCCTGCTCACGGTCGGCCTCGTCGCGCTGCCGGGAATGATGACCGGCCAGATCGTCAGCGGCACCGCGCCCGAGCAGGCGGTGCGCTACCAGATCGTCATCCTCTACCAGCTGGTGGCGGTGGCCGCGGTCTCGGGCTTCGTGGCCGCGGCGTTCGCCCGGCGGCTGCTCTTTACGCCGCGAGCGCAGCTGGTCTTGCCGTAGAGTGCGCGCATGCGGCTCCTGATCGCCGAGGACGAACGCCGGGTGCGATCGATCCTGTGCCGGGGCCTCGAAGAAGAAGGCTTCGCGGTCTCCGAAGCCGCCGACGGCACCGCGGCGCTGCAGCGAGCACTTCAAGGCGGCGTCGATCTCCTGCTGCTCGACTGGATGCTGCCCGGCACTTCGGGCCTGGACGTGCTCAAGGCGCTGCGGCGCGCGCAGAACATCGTGCCGGTGGTGATGCTGACGGCCCGCGACGAGATCAGCGACCGCTCGCTCGCGCTCAACGAAGGCGCCGACGATTACGTGCTGAAGCCGTTCGCGTTCGAAGAGCTGCTGGCGCGCATCCGGGCGGTGCTGCGGCGGAGCGGCAGCCGCGAGAGCCCCAAGCTCTTCTGCGCCGACCTGGTCCTCGACCCGGCCAGGCACGAGGCCACCCGCGCCGGCCGCGAGCTGAAGCTGACCGCGCGCGAGTTCGCCTTGTTGGCCTTCCTGCTCGAGCACAAGGAGCGGGCGGTCACGCGCGACGAGATCGTCAACGCGGTCTGGGAGCACGACCCCGAGGCCTTCTCCAACGTGGTCGACGTCTACGTCCGCTACCTGCGCACCAAGCTGGGCGAGCCGCGCCTCATCCACACCCTGCGCGGCGTCGGGTACGAGTTGCGATGAAGCTGCACACGCGGCTGTCGTTCTCGTTCGCCGGAGCGGTCGCTGCCGCGCTCCTGCTCTTCTGCGCGGCGGCCGCGTTCGTGCTGGTGCAGACCGAGCGGCGCGAAGCGCGCGAGCGCGGCCTGCCGCAGGAGACGGCCGACGCCGAGTCGCGCGAGGATCTGGTGCAGATGCTGCAAGCCATGCTGCTGGCCGCGCCGGTGGCCATCGGCGGCGCGGCGGGCCTGGGCTTCTGGCTGGCGCGGCGGGCGCTCGAGCCGCTGCGCGAGGCCAGCGCCAGAGCGGTCGCAGCGCGTTCGGCAGAGCTGGATCTGACGCTCCCGGTAGGCGAGCGCGGCGACGAGTGGGACGAGCTGGCCGTCACCTTGAACCTGCTGCTCTCCGAAGCGCGCGGGTCGATGGCGCGCATCCGCACCTTCACCGCCGATGCCGCCCACGAGCTGCGCACGCCGCTGACGGCGATGATCGCCGAGGCCGACCTGGCGCTGCGGCGCGATCGCTCGCCCGAAGAGCTCAAGGCCGCGCTCGCGGCCGTGCGCGAGGAGGCGCTGTCTCTGGCGAAGGTGGTCGAAGCGCTCTTGACCCTCTCGCGCGCGGACGCGAAGTCCCTGGTGAGCAGCACCTCGCCCGCGGCGCTGCAAGACCTGGCGCAAGAGGCGGCCGCGCAGGCTTTGAAGCAAGCGAAGACTCCCGGAGCCAGGGTCGACGTCCAGCCCGGCGCGGCGACGGTGCGCTGCGAGCCCGTGCTGTTGCAGCGCGCGCTGAAGAACTTGATCGAGAACGGCCTCACCCACGGCGGCGGCAACGTCGAGGTGCTCATCGGCGCTGCGGACGGCATGGGCCGCGTGCTGGTGCGCGACCACGGCCCGGGCATCGACGAGACCTTGCTGCCGCAGCTCTTCCAGCGCTTCCGGCGGGGAGACAGCTCGCGCGGCAGCGACGGCCTCGGCCTGGGGCTCTCGCTCGCGCGGGCGTTGGTGGAGGCGCAGGGCGGCACGGTGCGGGCGCTGCCAGCTCAAGTCGGCGCGGCGTTCGAGCTCCTCGTTCCATTGGCGCGGTAAGCTGCGGCGCTCATGCGCATCCTGTTGGTCGAGGACGAGCTCAACTGGCCACTCCGTTCGACCTGGTGATCCTCGATGGCGTCCTTCCGGGGATGGACGGCCTCGAGATCTGCCGCCGGCTGCGTCTGGCAGGACGGCACCAAGTCCACTGCGCAATCACGCTGAGCGTTCCGCAGGGGGCGCAGGCGAAGTGAAGGTGCTGGCCGCTGCCGTTGTCGGTGGTGACCGCTGGCTTGAAGTCTTCGATGCAGCCATGGCGGCCACGTACTGCATGCTACTGCCGCAGGCCGGGCACCAGACGGCCTGCGGGCTTTGGACCCAGGGCGGGGCGCCGCCCACTCGAGGCTTTGGGAGGCACGGCCACTGCTCGTCGAAGTCCTTCTTCTTTGGATGCGGAATCGGCTCCCGCCACGCCAGCCGCGCGGGCGTCCTGGGCAATCGCGGCGTCCGCGTATAGGTGTCGCCGAACCTGGCGCAGCCGAGGAGGGGAAAGTAACGCCAACCCCGGCAGGCGAACTTCTGGGATGGTCGCGAGATCGAGCGTGAACCACACCCGGATGCGACGGCCGCAGCCGCGGCAAGGCGAGGTCTTCCAGGCGTTGCCGCCGAAGTGATGTGGCGACGGCGCCGCGCCAGGCTCGAGAGCTTCTGCCAGACCGCGATTCCTTGCGCTTTGTCCTCCTGGTCAAGCATCCACAAGGCAAAGGAGAGAAGCTCTTGCTCGCTCGGGCATGCCCGGCATCGACGCGAAGACAAAGCAGCCGGCTGGCTCGACCATCCAGGAGCAGACGCGTCAGGCCGTCCGGAACTGCGAGAGCATCTTGAAAGCAGCGGGCGCGAGCCTGGAGGACGTCGTCGACGTGCTGGTGTTGCTCGCCAGGCCGGACGACTTCGCCGGGCTCAACGAGGAGTACGCGAAGCTCTTCCCCAAAGATCCGCCGGCGCGTGCAGTGGCCAGGTTCGGCGTCGAGCTTCCGGGTATCTTGGTCTCCATCAAGATGACCGCCGTCGTGCCTCGCTGAGCGAGGCGAGCGCGGGGACCAGGAAGAGCGTCGCGGCGGTGGAGAAGAAGAGGCCGCCGACGACGGTGACGGCGAGCCCGCGGTGCAATTCGCCGCCCGCGCCCAGGCCGAGCGCGAGCGGAATCAACGCGGCCACCGTCGCGAGCGTGGTCATGAGGATGGGCCGCAAGCGCTCGCGAGCCGCGGCCAGCACGGCCTCGCGCGTCTCCAGGCCGGCAGCGCGGGCCGTCAGCGCGTGATCGAGCAACAAAATGCCGTTCTTCACCACCAGCCCGACCAGCAAAATGCCGCCCATGATCGACGAGACATTCAAAGGTGTCCCGGTGGCGAAGAGCGTCAGCGCCGCCGCCGCGAGCGCGACCGGCGCGGGCGCGAGCACGGCAAAGCTCCAGCGGAACGAGCGCAGCTGGAAGAGCAGCACGGCCATCACCGCCAGCACGGCCGAGAAGAGCACGAGCAGCAGCGAGGAGAAGCTCTCCTTCTGCTGCTCGTACAATCCGCCCAGCTCCCACGAGTAGCCGACCGGCATGGCCAGCCCGCGCAGGCGAGCGCGCACCGCGGCGACCGCGGTTCCCAGACCCGCGCCAGAGAGCCGCGCCGTGACGTGCACCAGGTTGCGTTGATTGAAGCGAAGCAATGCCGCCGGCGGGCAAGTGCGCTGCGAGACGGCAAGCGCCCCGATGGGGCTCTCGTCGATCTGCGCCGCCTGCAGCGCCGCCGGCGAGTCGAACGCCACCGCGGCCCGCACGCGAACATCCTCCAGGTGGTCGGGCTTGCGCAGCTGCGTCGCGACCTCGCCCAGGAAAGCGCCGCCCAGC
>DATBAA010000904.1:0-2871 GCA_036271755.1 Myxococcales bacterium
CGCGCATCGCCGTCGCCTTGCGCAGCACGGCCGGGCCGCGCAGGTCCTTCTCGCCGCGGGCCTTGGCGAGCCCCCAGTCGAGCACCACCGTCTCGCCGAACTGGCCCACCATGACGTTGTCGGGCTTCAAGTCGCGGTGGACGACGCCGCGGCTGTGCGCGTAGGCCACCGCGTGGCAGATGTCGGCGAAGTGCGCGAGCAGGCTGAGCCTCGCGCCGGCTTCGCGGCAGTCGGCCAGCCGCGCCTTCAGCGTCGCGCCCTTCACGAGCTTTTGAGTATAATAAACCGAGCCGTCCACGTGCTGCCCCAGCTCGTAGACCGGGACGATGTTGGGGTGCTCGAGCTGTCCCGTGATGCGCGCCTCGCGGATGAAGCGCGCCGAGGCGGCCTGCGAAGTGCTCCGCGAGCCGCGCTCCTCGATGTCCCCGAGCAGCTCTTTGAGCGCGATCTCCCGCAGGAGGTGCTCGTCGTAGGCCAGCAGCACCCGCGACTGGCCGCCGCGGCCGTACTCGCGCTTGACGGTGTAGCGGCCCGGCGTCTCGGGGGTGATGGCGCCGCCTTCTTCGCCGGGGGAGGCCTGCGGCTTCAGCGTTCGATCGTCGTCGGTGACGGTCGCATCGCCGTCGGGGAGAGTGGGATCGTCGTGGCTCACTGAGGACGTTCTACTTCACCCGCGCGGATACGTCAGCCGGGAGGGCGGCTGCGGGCTGCGTTGGGTTGGGTTGGGTTGGGTACTCACTGGCGCTCGTGCTGCTTTCTCCCGCTCTGCTGAATTGGCGCCTGGCGGGGAGGCCGCGCTTCGTAGTTTTGTCTTTCCAGGGGGAACTGCACGTCGTGTGCCTGGGCGACCCGCTGGCGCTCGGCCGAGCTTGGCGATGGGCATCGTGGGTTGTGCAGGTCTTCATGGTCCGGGCTTGACCAGCGATGTCTGATGATATATCCTGATTCAAATGCGTACAAAGCAGATGGCGTTGCCTTTTCGATCGCGCGGTGGGCGCCGCAAGGGGGCCGGGCGCCCGCCGAAAGGCAAGACTGCGCTGGTCAGCCATGACGCGCGGCCGCGATTCGACAAGCCGACGCCGGCGCATGTGACGTTGCGGATCAAAGACGATGTTCCGTCGCTGCGGAGCTCGCGGAGGTTCGCGGTGATTCGCCGTTCCTTTGCCAAGGCGAAGGGTCTGCATGGGCTGCGGCTGGTGCACTTCTCCGTGCTGAGCAATCACCTGCATCTCGTCGTCGAGGCGGACGGCAGCGAGGCGCTGACGCGAGGGATGCAGGGGCTCTGCATCCGGCTGGCGAAGGCCCTGAACGCGCTGCTGCGCCGCCAGGGGCGGATCTTCGCGGACCATTACCATTCGCACTTGCTGCGATCGCCGACCGAAGTGGCGCGCGCGCTCGCGTACGTGCGGGCGAATGCAGAGAAGCACTACGGGCAGCGCGGGGTCGACGACTGCAGCTCGGAGAATGCCGAGTGGCGCGAGCTGTTGGCCAGCCCGGTCACCTGGCTGCTAACGGGTGGCTGGCGGCGCGCGCGGCTGTCCGGCGGCGGCTGAAGAGCGCTGCCTGGCGGCGGCCGAAGGGCTGCGCCGGCCGCGTGAGACCCGAAGCGCGAAGGGACCGGGTTTGCGGCCCGATCCCTCCGTTGATGCTTTTGCTTTTCCTGGAGCCGGGAGTCTGGAGCCCTTACCGGTGCCCCGGGGCCCTTAGTAGTCGTCGGGGTTGTAGGACTGCCCGGCCAGGTTGACGTCGTAGCTGAGGACGCCCTCGTTGGGGGTGATCTTGGCGTCCTTGCGCAGGCCCTCGATCCAGCTGCTGTAGAGGCCGCTCTGCTTCTGCGCCACCAGCTGCTCGCGCGTCTTCGACTTCTCCGCGCCGTCGAACTTCGACATGTCCGCGCGATCGCGAGACTTGAGCTTGAAGACGTACCAGGAGTCCGACTCCTCGATGGGCGCGGCGGGCAGGGCGCCCGGAGCGGTGAGGGCGAAGATGGCGTTGGAGAGCGCCGGCGCGACGCCGATGCCCGCGACGTAGCCGCCGGCGGGGTGGAAGCTCTCGGTCTCCGCCGACTGCGGGGTGGTGAAGGAGGCGAAGTCGAACTGCCCGCCGTTGGCCTTCTTGGCCGGGAAGAGGTCGCTCAGGTTCTTGCCGCCGCGCAGCTCGGCCAGGGTCTCATCGGCCTTCTGCTTCGCCAGCTGCTTCGCCTTGTCCGCCTTGAGCGTGTCGGTGGCGATCTGCCGGCGCACCTCCTCGAACGGCTGCACCTTCGACTCGCGGACCTCTTCGGCCTTGAGGATGTGGAAGCCGGTGCGGTCCTTGAAGACCTCGCCCAGTTGGCCCGCCGTCAGCTTGACGGCCTCTTCTTCCAGCGTCTTGCCGTAAGGCGACTGCCCCTTGGCGATGAAGCCCAGGTCTCCGCCCGCGGCCTTGAGCGATTCATCCTCGCTGCGGGCCTTGACCACCTCGGCGAAGTCCTTGCCGCCCTTGATCTCGGCGACCGCCGCGTCCATGCGGGCGCGCGCGGCCTTTTCGTCGTCGCTGCTGGCGCCCGGCTTGAGCGAGACGGTCAGGGCGCGCACCTTGACGGCGGCCGGCTGCGTCCAGCGGGTGACCTTGTCGTCGTCGTACTTCTTCTTGAGGTCGGCCTCGTGCTCCTTGGCGTAGGCGTCGGCCTCTGCCTCGGTGGCGGTGGCCTTCTCGCGGAACATGAAGCTGTTGAGGCGCACGTAGTATATGGAGGCGCTCTCGTGCTCGGACAGGTAGGCGGCCTTCAGCTCGTCGTCCGAGGCCTGCACGCCGGCGATGGTGGCCTGGATGACCTTGCCGCGCAGCAAGTCGCGCCGGACCGAAGCCTCGAAGCGGGCGAGGCTCATC
>DATBAA010000905.1:0-4879 GCA_036271755.1 Myxococcales bacterium
GTCTACTTCGCGCCCATGGCTCTTCTCCGCGGGCAGCAGCTGGAGGCCAGCGGCGGCCCCCGCGAGCTGGCTTTGCGCGAATACCAACGCTACTTGCGGCTGCGCAAAGACGCCGAGCCGGAGCTTCTGGCCGAGATCAAATTAGCCCACGACCGCGTTCAAGCCTTGACCAATCCATGAAGTACCGGCTCAATTGTGGCGCAGCCCTGTAACAGGTGTGTCGCGTTACGGTTGCCGCAATTCGAGCCGGGGGACCCGTGGCAGATCTGCAAAAGACCATGGACGAGAGCGGCGGCGGGCCCTCGCCTCCGCGCCAGGGCGCTTGTCTGACGGTGGCGTTCCAGGCGAAGAAGCCGCTGGCCATACCCGTGCGGCACTCTCTGCACGAGAAGTCGCGGGTGGTCGTCGGCCGGGCCGAGAATGGCTCGAAAGACGGCGAGCAGTACATTCGCATCGACGACGACTTCGTCTCCACGCTGCACTTCACGCTCGAGAAGTCCTACGGCCGCTGGCTCCTCAGCAATCATTCGAGCAAGGGTACCTTCGTCGACGGTGCAGAGGTCGACCCGAACGGCTGCGCGCTGCAGGATGGCGCGCTGGTTGAAATCGGCCGGACGTATCTGCTGTTCCGCGCCGCGCCGGCGGTCGCCGAGACTCCGCTGCCGCAGGACCATTTCACCCTCAACGATGTGTACGCGGGGTGGTTGAACGCGCTCTCGCGCATCATCGAGACGCCGCACCCGATCGTGCTGCGCGGGGAGAGCGGCACCGGCAAGGAGGTGCTGGCCAGCTCCATCCACCGCTTGTCCAAGCGCCCCGGCGCCTTCCAGGCGGTGAACTGCGCGGCGCTGGCTGCCGGCATCATCGAAGCCGAGCTGTTCGGCTATAGGAAAGGCGCGTTCGCCAACGCCTATGAAGACCGGTTGGGGGTGATCCGCGCCGCCGATCGCGGCACGCTCTTCCTCGACGAGATCGGCGACCTGCCGCTGGAGGTACAGGGCAAGTTCTTGCGCGTGCTCGCCGAGGGAGAAGTCACGCCGCTCGGGTCCACGCGGCCGGTGAAGGTCGACTTCCGCCTGCTGGCGGCGACGCACCGCGATCTCGAGGAGATGGTCGAAGCCGGAACCTTCCGGCCGGACCTGCTCGCTCGCATCAGCGGCTTCACGCTGCGGGTGCCACCGCTGCGCGAGCGGCGCGAGGACCTGGGCTCGCTGGTGGCCACCATCCTGCGCCGGCGTGCCGGGGACAAGGTCCACCAGATCACCTTTTCGAAAGAGGCGGCGCGCGCGCTGGTCCTCCACTCCTGGCCGCTCAACGTGCGCGAGCTCGATCGCGCGCTCGGCGTCGCGGTCAACCTGAGCGGGCATGGACGCATCGACGTGAACCACCTGCCGGCCGCGCTGACGGCGCCGCAGGAGAGCGAAGCCAAGACGCCCGCGCGCCTGATGCCGAAGGATCACGCGAAGCGCGAGGCCGAGCTGGTGGCGGCGCTGCGCGAGACCAAGGGTAACGTGGCCGCGATCGCGCGCATCTATGGCGTGGCGCGCACGCAGGTTCACCGCTGGCTGGCCCGCTACAAGATCGACCCCGAAGCGTATCGCTGATCGGCTGGCACGGCCGATGCAGTTGCGGCTCCGCGGCCACGATGGCCACGGGGTGCGCAATGAAGACCAAATGGCATCATTCAATCGTATTTCTCTCGCTGGCCCTGACAGGGACGGCGCACGCGCAGTTCATCGGCGCGCCGCCGCGGCTGCATGCGCCGGTGAAATCTCCCGCGCAGATCACAGCGGAGCAGGAGCTGGAAGAAGCGAAGCAGGGTCTCGCGGTAAAGAATGCAGTGGAGACTACGTCCAACAAGGCCGACCTGGTCGAGGCCCAGGGCAAGGTCGACACCAAGCAGAAGGCGCTGGATGACGCGACGGACGCGGCGACGCCGGCCGCGACCTGGCGCATTCTCGGCAGCGGCTACGGCCAGCTGCTCAACGCCACCGATTCGTCCACCGCCTTCAGCCTCGCGGTCGCGTACCAGTTCGGCGATATCGACGCGCTGATTCAACTGCAGCGCGGCAACCAGACCGATCCGCTGACGACGCCCAAGGCCGTTGGCCAGTTCCTGCTCTCGCCGCTGGCGGGCGCCTACTCTGCCGGCCTCGCCATCGACTACCGTCCCAAGCACTTCAACATCTTGGGGCGCGCCGACGCCAATGCCGCCGGCGTTTATGGCTACTTCAATGCCGGCACCTCGACCTGGCAGGGTGCGGAACGTCATGCCCGGCCCAACGACGGGTTGCCGGCGCCGCTGATCATCTCGGTGGACGCCATCGGCCTCTCCGCGGGCGCTGGTCTGAGCGCCCAGGTCTTCAGCTTGCCGAGCGACACCACGGAAGGCCTGCCAGGCACTGGAAACCGCATCGCAGTCACTCTGCGCGCTGGGCTCGCCTATCGCGGCATCGCCGGTACGGTGTTGGGCGCGCCGTCCTTTCGCGAGCAGATGACCTCGCGCCAGGACACGGCGTTCTTCGGGGGCGAGCTGCAGCTGGCGTTGCAGATCAACTCGATTACCGCGGCCATCGCGGTGCCGGTCCTCGGCGGACACCTGGACGGCCTGACCAACGGCCAGGTGGTCCCGAGCCTGCTGCTGGGCGGCTCCATTGACGTCTCGCCGCCCAAGTCTTAGCCGCCAGATTGAAGTTTTCGTTTGAAAGATCGTAACCTGAATGCACAGACAAGGAATTGAACGATGAGGTCCGAATCGAATCCGAGCTACCGTTCCGCCATTGCAGTGACCTTTTCCCTCATCGCGCTCGCGGCTGCGGGCTGCACTTCGCATGAGTCGCAAGTCATCACTCCAACCCCGGAGAGCGCGCCGGCTGACGGCGGCACAGCGGCAAAGGCCGGAGTCGCCGGTGCGAGCGCGGCGCTCCAAAGCGGGAGTGGAAGCAGCGGCGGAAATAGCAGCGCCCAGAAGTGGTATTGCGACAAGTATTGTACCGACGCTCCCAACGGGAATGCCGGCATCGAATTCCACGTCTTCATGCCGGCGTACAACTACTCCAACGAGGACTACGACGGCGGCGTGACTCGAATCGACAAGGGAAACGATTCATCCGCCATGGGCGCTTTCGAGCTCGGTTGCCTCAGCGACGATGGGCCGGACGGCGGCCCAGGCGCACGCCGGATGATGAGAACTCCGCTGACAGTGGGTGAGCAGCAGTTTCAAAACGGCCCGCCGCCTCCTCGCCCAGCAAACGCGGCAAGCGCGGATGCCGGTAGCCCAATCCATGGCACGGGCCCTGGCCGTAGAGACGGAGGGGGAAGCGGCGGAGGAGGAGGCAGCGGAGGTGGTGACGAAAAACAGCCGCACGCGTGCTTCACTGCTCCTTACGGATGGAGTCCGTGCAATCTCACCGTGGACCCGACGCAGGGGTACCTGAGTGCGGACGGCATCATGTTCTTCGACCCGGATCCGAGCCAGGTCAACTCGCACCAACGGCAGCATATCTTCGTGACCTGCGCTTATGCCGCCGCCCAGCAAATCTCCACGTACGCGCAAGCTGCCGATTCGAGTCGGATCGACTACGTGATCTATTTCACGGGCTACCATGAGTGGCCGCCCGTCAATGGAAAGGTGAAGTACCACCTCACGCACAAACCCAAAGGCCCGTAGCTTGTCCGCGGAGTCGCTGGAGAGCCCTGTGCCGCCGAAGATCATTGCCGGCCGCTACCGCTTGGAGCGGCAGCTGGCGCCCGGCGGCATGGGGCTCGTCTTCGTGGCCTATGACCAGCAGATGCAGCGCGACGTCGCGCTGAAGATGCTGCGGCCGGATCACGGGCCGCTCTCCATCGAGCGCTTCCGCCGCGAGGCGCGCGCCATCACCGAGCTGTCGCACGAGAACATCGTCACCATCCTCGACTCCGGTGACGACGGCGGCGAGCCGTACATCGTGCAAGAGCTCCTGCGCGGGCGCTCGCTGCGCAGGGTGCTGGCGGAGAAGCCGCTGCCGCTGGGCACTGCCATCGAGCTGGGACTGCAGTGCGCCCGCGGCCTGTCGGCGGCCCACGCGAGGGGGATTCTCCACCGCGACCTCAAGCCCGAAAATCTCTACGTCACCGAGCACGGCCATTTGAAGATCCTCGACTTCGGCCTGGCGCGGATGATCCCCGTCGCCGGCTCTACCGCCGAAACCCTCAGCGACAGCAGCGACGACGGCCTGGCCGACCTGACCGTCACCGGGCAGATCCTCGGCACGCCGGCGTACATGGCGCCGGAGCAGGCGCGCGGAACCGACGTCGGCCTCTCCGCCGACATGTTCATGTTCGGCCTCGTCCTCTACGAGACCATCGCCGGCAAGAAGGCCTTTCCCGGCGACAACCGCTTCGACGTCGCCACCGACATCGTCTTCAACGAACCGCCGCCGCTGAGCTCCGCCGTGCCTGCGCCGTTGCGCGATCTGATCGAGCGCTGCTTGCGCAAGGTGCCGTCCGCGCGGCCGACGGCGCCGGAGGCGATGGCGGTGCTGGAGAAGGTGCTGAGCACCGCTCCGCGGCGGGACCTGGCGATTCCAGGCGGGCTGCGCGGCAGGCGGCGGCTCGATGGGCGGCAATGGGCCGGCGTCGCGCTCCTGGCGGCCGTCGCCGGCTGCGGCGTCTGGTGGTGGATGCAGCCGGCCGCCATCGCGGCGCCCCGGCAGAAGGTGGTGATGGTGCTGCCCTTTGCCACCACCGGCAGTCCAGATACCTCGCACGGCGTGGAGCGGATCCTCCACGCGCTGAGCGAGGCGCTGACGCAGGGCAACCTGCGCGCGGTGCCTCCGGAGACCACGCTGCAGATCCTCGAGGACGAGGGTCAGACCGCGGCGTCTCCCGAAGAGCTGGC
>DATBAA010000906.1:0-6409 GCA_036271755.1 Myxococcales bacterium
GCCGGCCGGTGTTTCCGCTGGGCAAGGACATCGGCTTCTTGCCGGGCACCGTCGAGGAGAAGCTCAACCCGTGGATGCAGCCCATCTACGACAACGTGGAATTCCTCATGGGGCTTTCACGCGCCGACAAGAAGGCCGGGCGCAGCTATAAAGAGCTCATCGATCTGGGGCTGGTGGCCATCGAGCCGCTGACGTACATCCGCGGCCGCAGCATTCCCAACCAGTACATCATCGTCGACGAGGCGCAGAACCTGACGCCGCACGAGGTGAAGACCATCGTCACGCGCGTCGGCGACAACACCAAGATCGTCCTCACCGGCGACCCGTACCAGATCGACAATCCGTACGTGGACGCCACCTCCAACGGCCTCGTCCACGTGGTGAACAAGTTCAAGAACGAGCGGCTGGCGGGGCACATCACGCTGACCAAGGGCGAGCGCAGCGCGCTGGCCGAGCTGGCCTCGAACGTCCTGTAGCGAGCCAAAATCCTGGCTCGGGCCAGGAACCTGGCCTCGAATGTGGCCGGTCCGATAGGCTAAAGGTCCAAAACCAGGGCTTGAGACGTTGGGCGCGGGTTTTGTATTGGGGGGACGCTTGATGTCAGCGTCGAACTTCGTCTTTCCGGTGCGGTACGTGTCGGAAGGCATCTCCGTCCAATCGACCTCTCGCGAGCTCAGCGCGCTGGGCATCGCCGTCCGCTCGCTGGCGCCGCCCCACGTCGGGGCGCGCGTCACGCTGGCGCTCTATCTGCCCAACGCCGGGGCGCCCGAGGTGGTCATCGCCCGGGTGGCGCGCTCGAAGGCGGCGGTGGTGGGCGAGGCGGGCTTCTGGGCGGACTTCCTCGTCGTCGATCCGCAAGCGCGGCTGCGCATCGCAAGGCTCCTCAGCGATCACTCGGCGCAGGGCGGACAGCAGCGCGCCTTCCCGCGCATCGCCGCGCGCTTCCCGCTCAAAGTCCGCAAGGCCGAAGCCGTCATCAGCAACGAGGCGGTGAACGTGAGCCGCAGCGGCGTCTTCGTCCGCACGCAGACGCCGCCCGCGGTGAACACGCCGGTCGAGGTCGAGTTTCAGCTGCCGGAAGGCGCGGTCACGACGAAAGGCATCGTCGTGCACAAGCAAGAGTCAGGAGTTGGAATCCAGTTCGTCGACGCGACCGACGAGTTTCGCGAGCGCGTCGACCGCTACACTCAGGCCTGAAGCGGCCGGGCGCGGAAGTCGAGCAGCTCGAGCGGGCGCTCCGCCATCTCCAGCACCACTTCGCGGCGGTAGCCCTCGGCGTCGCCGCCCACCTGCAGCGGCATCTCGCGGTCGAACTTCACCAGCACGCGGTCGCAGTGGAAGTCGAAGATGCCGGACGGAGCGGTTCCGCCCGACCAGAGCGTGCGCAGGTTCGTCAAGATCTTGGGAACGCTGATGGCCGCCAGCCGCAGCTGGAACTTGCCGGGCGCGCTGAGCGCGTGCGGGAAGATCTGAAAGCCAAAGCCGTAGTTGGGAACCGTGCCGGCAGCGGCGATCTTGCAGGGGCCGCGATAGAGGATCTCGCCGCGCTGGATCTCGCGGCCGACGGGCTTGCCGTCGGGGCCGAGCTGCTGCGCGGGGCCGCCCAGGTTGACGACTTCGACGTTGGGAACCGAGCCGCCGAAAGCGTACGTGGGGATGGTGCGGCCGACGATGGAGCAGAAGTAACCCATGCCGCCGGTGCCCAGGAACTGCAGGCTCGTGCCCTTCACCTTGTCCTTGAGGCGGCAGTAGTCGTTGAGCAGCGCGGCGTCGATGCCCAGGCCGGCGAAGGGCGCGCGCTTGCCTTCGTGCGTGAGCAGGTGGAGCGGACGCGAGGTGGACACTTCGCCCGAGCGCGCGCGGAGGATGTCTTCGACGACGCCGAGACGGCGCGAGCTGGCGCCGCCAAAGTCAGCCACGGCGTTGCCGGTGCCGAGCTTCAACGCGCCGATGCGCGGAAGCTGCAGCGCATACGCGGGCACCGGAGCAAGCTTGAACGCGCCGCGCCCCATGGGCTGCTGCGCCGACATGGTGGCTTGATCGAAGAGGCAATTGACGTAGCCGACGAAGGTGCCGTCTCCGCCGCCGGTGAGCACGGTGCGGTAACCGCGCTCGAGCACGGTGCGCGCGATGTGGCGCGCGTCTTCGAAGGAGCGGGAGAAGAAGAGATCCTTTGCGGGGACGAAGTTTCCCAGCTCGCGGCGAAGACCGTCGGAGACGCTCTTGGCGTTGGCGTTGAGCAGCACCGCGACGCTCTGGCTGCTCTGGCGGACCGGAAGACGTTCGATGTTACCCATGCGAAGATTGACTCCCGCGTACGAAACTGTCCTGCGTCTGCTGTGTAGCAAACACGAGGCCGAAACCCGGCGCGCCGCGTCAGCTTCTGATTCCTCCAACAATCCGGGTGCTTGAATTTATTGCACGTGTGCTGTTATCGTACCTTTTCGACGCTTGTCCGCATAGCCCGGGTGGCAGTGCGCAACGAAGTACGCAGCAAGCCGATTGTCACGTTTGCTCTTGGCCTAGAGCGAACGGAGGCGTACACAGAGCGTCCCGAACGACGGGAGAGGGTGCATGAAGGTCTTTTTGACCGGAGGCAGTGGCTACATCGGATCGACGGTTGCGCTTCGCTTGAAGAAAGCGGGGCACGACGTGCTGGCGTTGGTCCGCAGCGAGGCGAAGGGCGCGAAGTTGAAGGAGGCGGGCATCAAGCTCGCCGTCGGCGATCTCGCGAATCCCGCGGGTTACGCAGGCGGCGCTTGGGGCCGCGCGGCCATCGTCTCATTGGCGCAGGAGTGGTCGGCCAACGGGCCTGAGCTCGACAAGAAGACGCTGCAGAGCTCGCGCGATCTCTTGCGCGGCCAGGTCGGCGCCACGTTCATCTATACGAGCGGTTGCTGGGTCAACGGCAGCACGGACGGCACCGCTGACGAGACGACGCCGCTCAAGCCCGCGGGCATGGTCGCGTGGCGGCCGGCGCACGAGCAGCTCGCGCTCGACATGGCGAAGGACGGCATCCGCGCGGTGGTGGTGCGGCCCGGCATCGTCTATGGCGGCAAGGGCGGACTGCCCGGCATGTTCTTCGCCTCGGCGTTGAAGTCGGGCGCGGCGCAGGTCGTGGGCGACGGCTCGAACCACTGGCCCATGGTGCACGTGGACGATCTCGCCGAGCTGTACGTGCGCCTCGTCGAGCGCGGCGCGTCCGGCTCCATCTACAACGCCGTCGATGCCGCGCAGCACACGCAGAAGGAAGTCGCCGAGGCAGCATCGAAGGCGGCCGGCAAAGAGGGCAAGATCGAATCCAAGCCCGCCGACGGCAGCCCCTTCCAAGAGTGCCTCGCGCTCGATCAGCGCCTCACCAGCGAGAAGGCCCGCAACGATCTCGACTGGCGCCCGCGCCACGAGAGCTTCGTCGGCGAAGCCGACGCGCTCTTCAAGGCGTGGCAGGCCTCTCAGTAGTGGCCTAGGGCTTTTTCTCGGGAGCGATCGCGTCGAGCAACGCGCGATCGCCCTGGATTGCGACGCGCTGCGAGTAGAGCTGCATGCCGCGCAGGCCGCCCAACTCTTCGCCGCCGCCGGCATGGCCGGGGCCGCCGTGGAGCAGCTGCGGCAGGACCGCGCCGGGACCCAGCGTCTGGCCGGCCACCTTCTCGGAGCCCAGGTAGATGCGGCCGTGGTAGGGCGCGACGGCCAGTACGCAGCCGCGCAGGAAGTCGCGATCGTCGCTATAGATGGAGCAGACGAGCCCGCCGCCGCCGCGCTGGACCAGCTCGGCCGGAGTGTCTGAAGCGGCGAGCGTCGCCACCGGCCCGAAGACTTCGTCCTTGTGCAGGACTTTCGCGGCCGCGGGATCCTTGCTGACGAAGAGCACCGGCGAGACGAAGTAGCCTTTGCCTTCAGGCGCGTCGGCCTTGACGCTGCCGTCTCCGCCGAAGACCGCCGTCGATTCGGAGGCGAGCTTCTGGATGCCCGCGCGCACGTCGCGCAGCTGATCGGCGGTGCTCAACGGGCCCATCGTCACGTCGGGCCGCGAGGTGTCGCCGACGCGAATGGCGGCCAGCCGCTCGGTGAGCGCTTCTTGCACCGCCGCGAGCTGCGCCTGCGCCACGAAGATGCGGCGGATGGCGGTGCACTTCTGGCCGGTCTTCTGGGTGATGTCGCGGACGGCGTCTTGGATGAAGAGATCCCAGGTGGAGCCGCCAACCTCCACGTCCGGGCCCAGCACCGCGGCGTTCAGCGAGTCTGCCTCGACGTTGAGCTTCGCGCCGCGCTTGCCCAGCTGATCGCGCAGCATGGCGGCGGTGCGCGACGAGCCGGTGAAGGCGACCACATCTTGCGGGCCGAGCTTGTCGAGCAGATCGCCCGGAGACCCGCAGACGAACGAGAAGGTGCCGGCCGGCAGCACCGTCGCGCCGATCTCGGCCAGCCGGAAAGCCACCAAAGCCGTGCTGGTGGCGGGTTTGCTGATGATGGGCATTCCGGCCAGGAAGGCGCAGGCGGCTTTTTCGGCGGTGCCCCAGGCAGGGAAGTTGAAGGCGTTGATGTGCACCGTGACGCCGTCGCGCGGCACCCACAAGTGGATGCCTGCGTAGCGCGCGGTGCGGCCCAGCTGAACTGCTTCGCCGTCTCGCAGCGCTTTCAAATCACCCAGGCCGACGCCGAGCTCGCCGTAGTGCGCGAGCGTGCCGATGGCGCCGTCGACGTCGAACTTGGCGTCGCCGCGGGTGTTGCCGCCGTTCTTCATCGCCAGCTGGATGAGCTCGTCGCGCTTCTCGTAGAGCGCCTTGCTCCAGGCCTTGAGGAGCGCGCCGCGCTGGGCGAAGCTGAGCTCGCGCAGAGCCGGTCCGCCTTGCTTGCGCGCGAACTCCACCGCCGCGCCGAAGTCGAGGCCCGCCGACGAGGTCTTGGCGAGCGCTTCTTCAGTGGACGGGTCCACCAATGTGGCCGACGGATCTTTTCCCTCGACCCACTTGCCTTCCAGAAAGCTGCGTAGCGTTTGCATGTCAGTGCGTCGATTCTTTGGGCGTCGGCCGCGGCAGCGGCTCGGCCATCTCCGCGAGGCCGTAAGCCACCACGGCGACCGAGGCGGCGTCCTTGGCCAGCGACTCCGGATCGACCTTGTCGTAGGTGTCGGCCGCGCTGTGGTGGATGTCGAAGTAGTGCGTGCCGTCGACTGAAACGGCAACGAAGGGAACGCCCAACGGCCCGAGCGGCCCGATGTCCGAGCCGCCCGCTTCTCCCTCTTGCGTCGGCAGCCCGAACGTCCGCAGGGGCTCGAGCCACGGAGCCAGCTGCGCCACTCCGCCGGCTCCAGCGCGGACCGTGACGGCGATGGGCCGCGCGCCGCCGGAGTCCGACTCCAGCGCCGCGACGTGGACCTCGTGGCCGTGCGCGGCCGCGTAGGCCTTGCCGCCCTGGCCGCCGTTCTCCTCGTTCATGAAGAGCACCACGCGCACCGTGCGCCGCGGATGCTGCGGCAGCGCCTGCAAGAGCCGGCCGGCCTCCATCACCATGGCCACGCCCGCGCCGTCGTCGTTGGCGCCCTGGGCGAGATCCCACGAGTCCAGGTGCGCGCCCAGCAGCACGATCTCTTGCGGCTTCTCGCGGCCCTTCACCTCGGCGACGACATTGAACGAGTCGGCGTCCGGCAGCATCTTGCAACCCAGCTCGAAGTGAACGCGCGGCGGCACGGCGTGCTTGACGAGGCGGTGCAACAGCTCGGCGTCCTCGACGGAGATGGCCGCCGCCGGAATGCGCGGACCCGTGGCGTCGTAGATGGTGACTCCGGTGTGCGGGCTGCTGAACGATGCCGTCGCGAGCGAGCGGAACACCACGCCCAACGCGCCGAACTTGCCCGCGATGGCCGGGCCGCGCGCGCGCAGCTCGACGAACTTTCCGTACTCCTTGCCGACGCTCATGGCGTGGTTGATGAAGACGATCTTGCCCTTCACGGCCGGGCCGATGTCCTGCAGCGAAGTGATCTCCACCACCTCGCCCTCGACGCCGCCTTTCGGAGTGCCTTCGCTGTTGCCCAGCGCGGTGAGCGCGAGCTTGTGCCAGGCGATGCCGGGCCCGGCCAGCACGTGGCCGCCTTCTTCGCCGCGCACCCAGTGCGGAACCTTCACCGGCTCGAGCTTCACGGTCAGCCCGTCGTCCTGGAACTTCTTCTGCGCCCACTGCACGGCCGCGGCGGCGCCGGGAGAGCCCGACAGGCGCGGGCCGATGCCGTCGGTCAGCTCTTCGAGCCGCTGCGAGGCCATGCCGGAGGAGAGCGCGCCGCCCATCAGCTGCTGGGCGACTTGCGGAGAGATTGCGGCGGCGACGATCAGAGCAAGCAGCACGTGAGGCCTCCCGAGAGGGCGCGCACTCTACCAACTTCCCGGCGGCGTGTGGGCGGGCGTGCTTCGGA
>DATBAA010000907.1:0-2749 GCA_036271755.1 Myxococcales bacterium
GGATGCTGCCGCACGCCCGCGGTCGAGCTCGAGGAGAGCGTGTGGCTGAAGGCGTACTGATAGGCTTCGGCGAGCGTGATGCGGCCGTCTCCCGAAGCGTCGGCCGCGCCGCGCAGCCCCGAGACGAAGTGGTGGGTGAAGAACGAGCCGCGGATCTCGCGCGACTCCAGCGCCAGCTCGTCGGCCGCGCTCGAGGTCAAGATGGCCTCGCCGGTGGCGTCGAGCTGATCGGTGAGCTTGATCTCGAACGGCGGCACCGGCTTGCCGCCCTTGCTGCTCACCAGCGAGCCGCTCTTGCAGCCGTCGGCCACCAGCACGCGCACGTCGGCCTTGGTGTCGCGCAGCCACTCGCGCAGCTCGGTGTAAGTGACGCGATCCGAGCCCAGCTCCAGCGCTTCCGAGTCGGAGTGGCCCGAGTAGTAGAAGAAGAGCACCGTGCGATCGTCCGGATTGTGGCGGTAGCCGGCGATGAGCTCTGTCGCGTGCGCGGCCGCTTCTTGCAGCTCCTTGCGGCCCTGGCCTTTGAGCAGCAGCAGATCGTCGGGGTGGACGTCGCCCAGCTGGGCCAGCACGTCGGCCACCTTCGAGGCGTCCTCCTCGGCATAGTGCAGCGGCTTCTCCAGCGGGCCGCCGGTGTTGTTGCCCGCGATGATCGCCACCCTGCGCGTCTCGGCCAGAACAGGCCTCGCGAGCAACAGCGTCAGCAGGACAAGGCGGCCTGGAGTGGCGATCATCTTTGGGTCCCCCCTTCTTTTTCAATCAAGAGCGTGGCTTGTGCAAAGTCCAGCGGCAGCTTGCGCGCTTTGCGGATGGCGTCCGCGCCTGCGCCCTGCAATGCCGCGAGGGCCGCCTTGACCCGCGCGGCATCGATGGGCTGGTCGGAGAAGAGCGCGAAGAACCGCTCGGGCCCGGGCGAGTCGTCGAGCGCGAAGGCGCCGGGCAGGGCCGCAGCGAGAGCGCCGTCGAGCCGCGTGCTCTCGAGGTAGATGTTGGCCTGGCCGCCGCCGTCGGCCGAGGCGATCAGCACGAACGGCGAGGCCGTCACCACCGAGAAGCGCAGCCGGTCGCCCGCGCGCAGCCGCGAGCCGTCGCGGACGGTCAGCGGCTCATCCCCGCGCTGGCCGTAGAGCTGCAGCGTGCCTTCGCCTTTGATTCCATAGGCCGGCACCGCGGGCGGCCTCGTCGCGATGAGCACCACGGCGGCCGCCGCGGTGGCGAGGCCCAGCAGCGCCGGCCACCAACTCCTTCGCCGCTCCACCTTGGGCAGCGTGCGCGCAAAGACCTCGGCATTGAATCGCCCGGCCGCCGCTCGCGCCTCGTCCAAATCCGCCGCGCACCGCGCGCAGCTCCGCGCGTGCTCGGGCGCGCTCCCGTCCAGCAGCACGCGCGCGATCTCGACCGCCGTCAGATGCCGGGTCACGTGAGCCTCCCTAGAATCTTGCGGGCTTTCTCGTTGAAGTCGGCCAGCCGGTTGGCCACGGTGCGGCGCGAGATGCCCAGCATGCGCCCGGCCTCGACGTGATCGAGGCCGTCGACGTAGTGAACCCAGGCCACCGCGCGCAGCTTCGCGCCGACGCGGTCGATGATGCGCTTCACCAGCTCGCGGTCCGCCAGCGCATCTTCCAGCGAGGCCTCGGCGGGCAGCTCCGGCAGCGTCTCCTCCGGCTCGGGCCGCCGCCGCCGGTCGCGCAGCTCATTGAGGCACCTGTTCGTGGCGATGCGCCAGATCCAGCGCAAAGCCTCATCCGCCTCGGGCGTCTTCTCGAGGTGGCGGTGCACGCGCAGAAAGGTCTCCTGCGTCGCGTCCTCCGCGGCCGCGGCGTCGCCCAGGAGCTTCAGGCAACGCCAGTAGATGACCGGGCCGTACTGGCGATAGAGGGCGGAGACGCTCACTTTGGCGCATCAACCCCTGACCCGCCGCGGATGGCAAAACTATTTTGCGGGGCCGCTGATGACGCTCGCGCCGTAGCTGCCGTGAAGGCGGCCGTCGCGGGCAAAGTCGCGGATCAGGGCGAAATATCCGTCCGAGTTGCGGAGGTCTACGCGCGCGCCATACGGCCCGGTCTCGAACTCGTAGATTCCGTGCTCGGCGTTGGGGAACATCGCCACGGTGATGCCTTTGAGCGACTTCAGCCTGCGGGCCGTCTCGGCGCTGGGCGCGGCCAGATCGAGCGCGCCCAGCTGCCACAGCTGGGGTGTCTTCAGCCTGCGCAAGACGGGCATGGCGTCGTAGCTCATGGGCGTGCCCACCAGGAACTCTTTCTTTCGTTCCCGCAGCTCGGCGGCGGTCAAGGGCAGGAAGTCGACGGTGAAGTTGCCGTGCAGATCCTTGTACCAACTCTCGCCGCGGTACTTGTTCCGCACCGCATCGAACTCGTCGAAGCCCTTGGTGAAGCCGCTGGTGAGGATGGTCGCGGCAGCGGCGGCTACTTCCAATGCCTTGTCGATCTCGGCCTGCGTGTGATGCTTCAGCTTCATCTCGAGGACGATCTCCTGGCGATCTTCTTCCAATGGCGAGATCGCGAGCCCGAAGCCGACGCTGACGAAATCGACCGGCGCTCGCGTCGCGGCCAGCGGCGCCACGTAGCCGCCCTGGCTGCCGCCGTGAAAGCCGACGCGGCCGGCCCGCTTTCCGGCCAGGCGCCGCGCCTCGCGAACCGCCGCCGCCGCGTCGTCCGCCAGCAGGCTGAAGTCCTGCGAGTATTGGCCCTGCGACTTGCCGGTGCCGCGCTTGTCGTAGACGAACACG
>DATBAA010000908.1:0-3249 GCA_036271755.1 Myxococcales bacterium
CAACCCTATCGTTGAGGCTCGCAACGCCGCGCAGCCGCGGCTACTCTGCGAAACCCATGCAACCATCCATCCACACCTTCTTCGCCAGCGCGCAGCGCCTCGGGCCCAAGCCTGCTTGGACGTACGGCTCGCGAACGTACAGCTGGACCGACGCGGCCAAGGCCGTGCGGCAAGCGGCGCGGGCCTTCATCGCGCTGGGCGTTCCGCAGGGCGGCGCGGTCTCCATCGTTGGACCAAACCGGCCCGAGTGGGTGATCGCGGACATGGGCGCCATCGCGGCCGGAGCCGTGCCAGCGCCCATCTATCCGACGCTGACCGCCGAGCAGGCGGCATACATCGCGGCCCACTCCGAGGCGGCGGTGGCCGTCGTCGAGAACCAGGCGCAGGTCGACAAGCTGCGCGCCAACCGCCCGCCGGGGTTGCGCTGGTTCGTGCTCATGGCGGGAGCTCCAGACGCCGCCGACGTGCTCAGCTGGGATCAGTTCCTCGCCCGCGGCGAAGAGACTTCGCAGCAGACCATCGACCAGCGCCTCGAGACCATCGATCCGACCTCGACCGCGACGCTCATCTACACCAGCGGCACCACCGGCCCGCCCAAGGCGGTGATGCTCACCCACCAGAACCTGGGCTTCGCCGCCGAGACCGCGAAGCGCATCGGCGACGTCACCGACAGCGACATCATCATCAGCTACCTGCCGCTCAGCCACATCGCCGAGCAGCTCATCTCCATCCACGGCCCCTGCGCGAGCGGCGCGAACGTCGTCTTCTGCGACAACATGGACAACCTGGGCGCGGTGCTGCGCGAGGCGCGTCCGACCATCTTCTTCGGCGTGCCGCGCGTCTGGGAGAAGCTGCAGGCGCGCCTCGAAGCCGGCTTCGCCGCCGCGCCTGCGCTGAAGAAGTTCCTGCTCGGCTGGGCGCGCAAGTCGCGCAGCAACCTGGCGGAAAAGATCGTGCTCGGACCTTTGCGCGCGAAGATGGGCTGCGACCGCATCCGCATCGCCGCCTCGGGCGCGGCAAAAATTGGCGACGGCACGGTGCGCTTCTTCGAGTCGATCGGAATTCCGGTTTGCGACATGTGGGGCATGACCGAGAGCTGCGGCATGGGCAGCGCCAATTTGCCCCGCGCGCGCAAGCCCGGCACCATCGGCAAGCCGTCGGACGGAACGGAGATCGCCATCGCGCCCGACGGAGAGATCCTCACCCGCGGCCCGCACGTCTTTCGCGGCTACTACAAGGACCCCGCCGCCACCGCCGAGACCCTCGACGCCCAGGGCTACTTGCACACCGGCGACGTCGGCGAGATCGATGGCGACGGGTTCGTGAAGATCACCGATCGCAAGAAAGATCTGCTGATCACCTCGGGCGGCAAGAACGTCTCGCCGCAGAATCTCGAGGCGCAGCTGGGGCAGATCAGCGGCGTCGCCCAGGCCGTGGTGGTGGGCGACGCGCGCAAATATCTGGCTGCGCTCATCGTCGCCGAGACGCCCGAGAAGGCGAAGGATCCGTCGTTCCGCGCGCACCTGGAGCAGGAGATCGAAAAGCTCAACGGCCGCCTCGCGAAGTACGAGTCGATCAAGAAGTTCAAGGTGCTGACCGAGCCCTTCTCCATTGCCTCGGGCGAGCTGACGCCGACCTTGAAGCTCAAACGCAAGGCGGTGTCGCAGAAGTACTCGCGCGAGATCGACGAGCTCTTCGCGTGAAGGTCCTGCCGGTGAATGCCGCGCTGTGGCCCGCTCTGGAAGATCTCTTCGGCAAGAGCGGCGCCTGCAACGGCTGCTGGTGCATGTATTGGCGGCTCGGGTCCGGCTACAAGCAGCAGCCGCGCGAAGAGAACAAGAAAGCCCTGAAGCTCTTGGTGAAGCGCGGTCCACCGCCGGGGCTGCTCGCGTTCGACGGAGATCTGGCCGTGGGCTGGTGCCAGCTGACGCCGCGCTCGGAGCTGCCTTGGCTGGCCAAGGCGCGCGTTTCACGAGCTGTCGACGAGCTGCCGGTCTGGGCCATCACCTGCTTCTTCATCCGGCGCGGCTATCGCAAGCAGGGCATTCCAGAGATTTTGATTGCGGCCGCCATCAAAGCCGCCAAACGCGCGAAGGCGCCGGCGCTCGAAGCCTATCCAGTCGACGCGGAGGTGCCGGGTGCCAGCCGCAACCGCTTCACCGGCACGGCTTCCGCGTTTGCCCGCGCCGGCTTCAAGACAATCGCGCGCCGCTCGCCGGATCGGCCGGTGATGCGCTGCGAGCTCTAGCCGTCGCCGCGAGCAGCAGCACCAGCGCGCACACCGCCGAGACGGCTCCGGCGGCGCACACCCCGGCGTAGCCGAAGCGGCGCAGCAGCAACGTTCCGGTCAGCGAGCCGGTGGCGCCGCCCGCGACGTAGACGCTCATGTAGATGGTGTTGAGCCGGCTGCGCGCCTCTTCCCGCAGCGCGACGATGCGCGTCTGGTTGGAGACGTGATTTGCCTGCGCGCCGAAGTCGAGCAGGATGGCCGCGATGCCGATGCCCACCAGGCTCTCGCTGCCCAACGCCAGCACCGCGAACGAGGCGATGAGCACCACGATGGCCACCGCGTTGACCCAGCGATCGCCGCGCCTGTCCGAGTAGCGCCCGACCAGCGGCGCCGCGACCGCGCCCACCACGCCCAGCAGTCCGAAGAGGCCGGCGACGCGCGGGCCGTAGTGCCCCGGCAGCGACTCGAGGTGCGCCGCCAGCGTGGCCCAGAAGGCGTTGAAGGAGGCGAAGGTCAACGCGCCGAGCAGCGCGTGCAGCCGCAGCGTCGGCTCCTCCACCACCAGCGTCCACAAAGAGCGCAAGAGCGCCCCGTAGGGCAGCGAGGTCGACTGCGGCTGCAGCGGCAAGAGCAGGCGCAGCAGCACCGAGAGCACCAGCATGAACGCCGCCGCGGCCAGGAAGACCGCGCGCCAGCCGTACTGCTCGCCGAACCAACCCGCGAGCGTGCGCGAGAGCAGGACGCCCAGCAGGATGCCCGCCGCAACCGTGCCCACCGCGCGGCCGCGATCCTTCGGCGCCGCCAGCGCCGCCGCGAACGGAACGAGCAGCTGCGGAATGATGGTGACCGTGCCCATGGCGAAGCTGGCGGCCGCCAAGGCCAGCGCGTTGGGCGCGAGCCCGACCCCGACCAGCAGGCCGGCGGTGAGCAGCGAGAGCAGCGAGACGAGCCCGCGCCGCTCGACCCTGTCGCCCAGCGGCACCAGCAGCAAGACGCCCAGCGAGTAGCCGAACTGCGTG
>DATBAA010000909.1:0-1991 GCA_036271755.1 Myxococcales bacterium
CGGAGTGGAACTCGGTCGAGCCCGGCTCGGTGTGCACCCGATCGGCGATTCGCGCCGCGAGGTTGGCGCGCCCGAAGAGCGAGAGCACGTCGCGCTCGCCAAAAAACTGCACGTGAGTGTGATCGAGCAGGCCTTCGCGAGACCGCGGAAAGCCGCCCTCCGCCAGCGCCAGCACGACCGAGAGGTGGGTGACGTTGGGAATAGACGCAAGCACGCAGCCTCCCTGGCGGAGCAGCGCCGCCAGGACCCGCAAGATCTCTTCCGGGTTGGTCAGGTGTTCGAGCACGTCGGCGGCGACGACCACGTCGAACCCCGCCGCGAGCCTGGGCGCCACTTCGGCGATGTCTCCCTGATAGACCTCGTCGCAATGAGCCCGAGCCGCCTCCGCAGCCACCGGATCGAGCTCGACGCCGGTCACGGTGCAGCCGCGGACCCGGCGCAGCGCCGAAGCAAATTGGCCGTAGGAGCAGCCTACGTCCAGCACGCGCGCGCCCTGCGGGACGAGCTTCAGCAGGCGATCCCAGGAGCTGCCAGGCGGCGGATCGAAAGGACGCTCGTCCGAATACGGCGCAGGCTCGTCTGGATTCGACTGTGGTCTATGCATGTTTTCCAGCGCCGCCCCCGGAACGCAAAGCCGCTCGCGTGTAGTTTACACGCACCGTTGGCGTCAAGACTGGGAATCCAGCAGGTCGCGCGCCAGCTTGGGACGCACGCCGGTTGTTTCCAGGAGCCGCTCCAGCTGCGCGCGGGCCTCGCGGTGCTCCTTGTGGACGCGCCGGCCGAGGATCAGCTCGTTTTTCAATGAGTGCTCCCAGCCCGTCAGCTCGGTCACCGTCACCTGGTAGCCATGGCTCTGCAGCACCAAGGCGCGGATGACGTTGGTCAGGTGGGCGCCCATCTCGCGGCGGTGGATGCCGTGCTGCCAGAGCAGCGGCCAGGGCGCGGGCGCGTTCTTGGGCTGGTCTTTCAGCTGCGCCGCGACCTCGGCCTGGCAGCAGGGCACGGCGGCGATGTGGTCCGCGTCGCGCTGGATGGCCAGGGTCAGCGCGTCATCCGTGGCGGTGTCACAGGCATGCAGGGCGAGCAGCAGGTTGATTCGCTGCGGAAGCTCGGCGGGCGCCTCGCCGATGGGCGCGTGCAGGAACTTCAGCCGATCGAAGCCCAGCTTCTTCGCGCGCTCCTGGCCGCGCTGCACCAGGTCGGCGCGCGACTCCACCGAATAGAGGACGGCCGCGGTCTCCTTGAGGAACAGCTCGTAGAGGATGAAGCCCAAGTAAGCGTTGCCGGCGCCCGCGTCGACGATGACCGGCGCGGGGTGGCGGGCCAGCACGTCCTTGAGCGCCGGCTCGATCAGCTGGACGAGGTGGTTCACCTGCTTGAGCTTGCGCAGGCTGTCGGCGTGCAGCGCGCCGTCGCGGCCCACCAGATGGAGCTCCTTGAGCAGCTCGACGGACTGTCCGGGCGCGAGCTCGCGCTTCACCTTTTCTTCGCCCTTGGCCTGGCGCATGGCTCGCAAGTATCACGCGCGGAGGCTTCAGGTGCTTGTGATAGAGCGGGGCGGTGTTCGACCTCTTCGTGGTCACTGCTCCGGGTCTGGAGACGCTGGCCGGGCGCGAGGTGGCTGCGCTGGGACTCCAAGGCAAGGCCGTGCCGGGCGGGGTCGAGCTGCGCGGCAGCCTGCTGGATCTGCAGCGCTTGAACCTCTGGCTGCGCTCGGCGACGCGGGTCCTGGTGCGGCTGGGGACTGTGAAGGCGACGACCTTTCCCGAGCTGGTTCGCAAAGCCTCCGAGCTGCCGTGGGCGGTGTTCGTCAAGCCAGGAGCGCGGGTGCAGCTGCGGGCTACCTGCCGCAAGTCGCGGCTCTATCATTCGGGCGGGGTGGCGGAGCGGCTCTTGCTCGCGCTGCAGTCGAAGGTGAAGAACGTGAGCGCGGTCGAAAAGGCGCCTGACGAGGAGAGCGCTTCGGGGCAGCTGATCCTGGCGCGCTTCGA
>DATBAA010000910.1:0-1935 GCA_036271755.1 Myxococcales bacterium
CGGCGATCGCATCTTGGTGATGCTGGGCAACGAGCTGGCGCTCTGGGAGGCGATGCTCGCGGCCATGAAGCTGGGGGCGGTGGTGATTCCCGCCACCACGCAGCTGACCAAGAGCGACCTGCAAGATCGCTTCGCCCGCGGCCAGGTCACGCACGTCCTCGTCGATCAGAACGGGCCGCCGAAATTCGACGAGCTGCCCGGCAACTACACGCGCATCGTCTCTGGCACCGCCAAGGGCTGGTACTCGTTCACCGAGGCGTACGCTGCCAGCCCCGACTTCAAGCCCGACGGCGAGACCAACGCCACCGACCCGCTGCTGCTCTACTTCACCTCCGGCACCACCGCGAAGCCCAAGCTCGTGCTGCACACGCACCAGAGCTATCCGGTGGGCCACCTCACGACCATGTACTGGGTGGGCATCCGCGAGGGCGACGTGCACATGAACGTCAGCTCGCCGGGCTGGGCCAAGCACGCCTGGTCGAGCTTCTTCGCGCCCTGGAGCGCGGGCGCATGCATCGTCGGCTGGGAGTACAAAAAGTTCTCCGCCGCCGGCCTCATTCAAGTCTTGCGCGACGCGAAGGTGAATACGATGTGCGCGCCGCCGACGGTGTGGCGCATGGTCATCCTCGACGCGCTGGGAGAGAAGCCCGCGCATCTGCGCGAGCTGGCCAGCGCGGGCGAGCCGCTCAACCCCGAGGTCATCGAGCGGGTCCGCGCGGCGTGGGCAGTCACCATCCGCGACGGCTACGGCCAGACCGAGACGTCGGCGCTCATCGGCAACTCGCCGGGGCAGCCCCTCACCGTCGGCGCCATGGGACGGCCGCTGCCCGGCTACGAGGTGGTGCTGCTCGATTCGAGCGGCAAGGAGGCCACCGAAGGCGAGGTGTCGCTCAAGCTCAACCCGCGGCCCATGGGCCTGATGGTCGGCTACCTCGACGACGGCGAGCGCACCGCGGCGGCCATGGCAAACGGCTACTACCGCACCGGCGACGAAGCGACCCGCGACCCGGCCGGCCACTACATCTTCCTCGCGCGCGGCGACGATCTCTTCAAGAGCTCGGACTACCGCATCAGCCCCTTCGAGCTGGAGAGCGCGCTGCTCGAGCACCCGTCGGTGGCGGAGGCGGCGGTGATTCCCAGCCCCGACCCGGTGCGGCTCTCGGTGCCCAAGGCGTTCGTCGTACTCAAGCCGGGTGTGGAACCCTGCTCCGCCGCGGCGAAGGCGATCTTTGCCTTCTGCAAGGAGCGCCTGGCGCCGTATAAACGGATCAAGCGCATCCAATTCTCGGCTCTACCGAAGACCATCTCGGGAAAGATCCGCAGGGTCGAGCTGCGCACGCAGGAGAACGCACGGCGCGCTTCCGGGCAGACCGCGGAGCACGAGTACGACGCCGAATAGACGCAATGCGTCAGGGGGTTGACGTGGTCGAGAACTTCACGGACAGCCGCCGTGGCGGTACGGTCGCTTCGTGGCGTTGACAGGAAACCTGTCGGAGACTTCGTTCACCGACCTCATCCAGTTTTACAGCATGAGCCGCCAGACGGCGGCGGTACGCATCGTCTCACCGGCAGGCCCTGAACACGACGGCATCCTCTATCTGGAGGGCGGCGACGTCGTCGATGCCCGCTTCGGAGAGCTGACCGGAGTGGAGGCCGTTCGCCGCGCGCTGCGGCTCAAAGACGGGGCGTTCCACGTCGAGCTGAACGTGCGCGCCGCCGAACGAACGGTCTTCGAGCCCTGGAGTCAGCTGGTCCTCGAGGAGCTGGTCTCGGACGACGAAGCGCTCAATGCGGAGGCGGCCGGCCTCGGCGGGCCTGCCCTTGCTGATGAAGATGAGGAGCAACTGATGATGGCCTCCGATAGCCGCCAAGGCCCGCGATACTGTCCCGTCTGCAACCGCCGCTACCTGGCCGGCACCGTCTGCTCCGACGACG
>DATBAA010000911.1:0-3239 GCA_036271755.1 Myxococcales bacterium
CACAGTCTGTTCCCCAGCCCGCCTCAAGGAAACGGCAGCGACAAGACGAAGTAGATGCCGCGGAAGTGCAGGTCGAGCGCGTTCATCAAGTCCGGGTGGCTCTTGATCAGCCACGCGCCGCCGGCTGTGGCCACGCCCAGCAAGGTGGCCAGCAGCACGCTCTGCTCCACCAACGCCTGGCCGCTCTGACCTGAGCGCTTCATTTGACGGCCTCGCCTTCCAAGCGATTGACGAAGACGGCCGCGCCCGACTTCTCTTCCAGCGCCTGCACGCCGACCGAGATGGTCGCGCCGGATTTCGCGAAGCCGAGCAGTCCGGGTGTCGACGCGCCCTCTCGGAACCCAAGCGCGCCCAGCTCTTTTCGATACCAGGCCGCGACCTCGTCAGCCGATTGCCGGGTGACGAACTGCCCGCTCTCGGCGCGCGCGCCGGCGTCTTCCGAGCGGTAGCCGAGAAAAGCGCGGCTCTCGGGCGGAACAGGAAAGCCTGCCGCCGCGGCCCCGCCCAGGAGCTTCGGGGCCTTGCGCGGGTTGGTGATGCCCAGGAGCACCAGCGTCTGCCCCGACGGCTGTGGCAAGGCGCTGACGAAGCGCTCCAGGCCGTCCTTGGGCTCGAAGACCGCGACGTGCCCGGCGGCCGTCACCGGCAGAAGCCCGCGCTCGAGAAAGGAGGCCGTATAAAAGCCAATGACTCTCTCGGGTGAGTCGGCCGTATAGAAGATCGAGAGCTGCATGGGCTGGCCGTTGACGACCAGCGCATCGCCCACCGCGATCTCCGCGTCGGATGCGCGCGCGTACGGCACGCCGGCCCTCGGCCGCGGGGCCTCGAACGCTCCTCCGGCATATGCGCCGCCGCAGAGAACGAGACCCGCCGCCATCACCGCGAGAATGACCTTCACGGGCAGCTCCCCGCGCTGCCGCTGTAGCGAGCCGCGCGATCGGTCTGTTGCGCGGTCTGCGCTCCAGCGAAGAAATGGCCGCGGCAGTTCCAGCTCGAGACCGACTCGCTGGCCATCGAGTCCGGTAGCGCCTGCAAGCTGGCCGTGTCGGCCGAGAGCTCGTTCACGCCGCCCGATTTGGTCCAATAGCGGGAGTTGAGCTTGAACGGCACCGTGTAGCGCGTCGAATCCACCTTGGCGCCCATCGAGTCGTCGTCGCCGATAAACTGCTGGGAGGTCGTGATCAGCGCGCCCAGCCGCTGCGTCCCGCAGGTCTGCTGGCGGCCATTTACCTCGCATTGCGACGGCGCCCACGACTCCTGTGGAACCTCGACGGGCAGAATGGTGATCGGCCCCGCCTGCGGACCATCCATCAATTCAGTGGAGAAGATCTGCGGCAACTTTCCGCCGCTCAGGGCTTCGGTCACGCCATTGCCCAGCAGCTTTGCGCCGATGCCGTTCAATCGATTGAACCAGGACATGCCCGTCAACCCGGCGAAGGCAATCTTCTTCTCCTGCGCGCTCACCAACTGCTCCACCACCGGATAGGTCTGCATCGGCGAGACGGTGAGATCAGTGGAGCCGCCGTTGCTGGTGTAGTCCGCCGGCTTGGGCCAGGCCTTCCAGGTATCGAAGACCAGCTGCATTGGCCGCTCGCCCGGCAGCGGCGCCTGAAACGACAGATTCACCAGCTCACCCGGCATTCCCAGCGCATTCCCTCCGCGCGCGCCAACCAGATCTCCGCCCGGCAAAAGAATCGACTTCGACGACGACGAATGCTGCTGCAGCGCCACCGTGACCTTGGCGACGCCGAACTGATTGAATCCCTGCGATTTGGTGATCGTGTCGACCGACGAGCCCAAGGCGTTCGCGACCGTGCCGAGCGCCTCGCTCCAAAAGCCGGAGCCCAGGTCGGCTCGCTGGCCACCCAGACCCGCCTTGGCGCTCGTGGTATCGACGCTCGCCTGCCAACTCAGATCGCTGGCCAGCGGATAGAGCAATAAGCCGGTGCTCTGCGTCTCGAGACTTTGTGGACTCTTCAGATCGGCGAACTTCGCTCTCACCTCGTCTTGAATCTGCGCGGGCGGTTTGAAGATGGTGTTCTCCCAGAGCGCGTAACGCACTGCCTCGGCGGCCTTCAGCTTCAAGATCATCACGTCGGTCGCCGCCGCGGAGATCATCACCAGGAGAATGAAGACGGGCATGAGAATGGCCGACTCGACCAGGGCTGAACCGCGCTCGTCTCGCATGAAATGGCGCATTCAATGGCTCAGGTATTGGTTGAGCAGCGGAAGCTTTCCGAGGCCGAGCTTGGCGTAGACGTTCGACTCCGCCACCGGAATCAGCCGCGCGCCCCAGAGCGGATTGAAGAAGTTGGGCTGCTCCCGCCACTCTCCGGGCCTATGGTAGTAGGCCTGCGCCGCGGCAAACGCATTCAGCCCTTTGTGGAAGATCTGCAAATCACTCGAGCCGGTCACTTTTGGCCAATCGGCGTCGGTGTAATCGAAGTCGACGGTGCCCGTGCCGGCGGCGTTCTGGCCCGCCCAGCTGAATCTCTTGCCATAGACTTTCGCGCCCGCCTCTTCGTTGTAGTCGCGCCCTTCTTTCGCCAGGCCGACCAGCACATCGGGTTGCGCAAAGTTTCCCAGCTCGGCCGTCGGTCCGACTCCCGGCGTCGAGCGCGCCTTGGGAGCAAACGAGACATAAGGCGACATGAAGAACGGCCGCGCTGCAGGGACGGGCAGCGCGGCATTCTCGGCCTGCGCGAGCGCGTCGAGAAAGCCAGGCAGGACGATGCCGATGATGGCTTTCTTGGCCGGGCTCGGGTTCCACACCGAGAAGTAAGCGTCCTTGTTTGGCGAAGCCGCCGGCGACAGCTGATCCATGGCGACGAAGGTCAGGAAATCGGCGTTGCCGTGAAGGCCGGCGAGATCTGCCTTCCCCTGAAATCGCTGTCCGCTCCAGATCTGCGGCAGCGCGTTCGCCACCGAGTCGACGCCGGTCCTGTCCGGCGGCGCAAATGCGCCCAGCTCGGTGCGGGCCACATCGCCCACCTCCAATTCGCCGATGCCGAACGACAGCTTCCACTTCCAATGGCGCGCCAACGGCGAAATCGATGGCTTCGACGCGCCGTCGCCATACGCCACCCACGGCTGCCGCGCGGAGTTGGCGATCTCGATCATCTGCATTCGCGCCAGCTGCACGTCCGCGTCGCGGGAGTTGACCAGCAGCTTCGCCGCCTGCGCCTGCGCTTGCGGCACGGTGAGCTGCCCGCGCGTCTGGGAAAAGACCGTCGCGTTCA
>DATBAA010000912.1:0-5752 GCA_036271755.1 Myxococcales bacterium
GCTCTGGGTGGCGCCGGCGGTGGCCAAGGCCGCCATGGAGACGGGCGTCGCCCGGGTGAAGATCGACCTCAAGGAGTATCGCGAGGCATTGAAGAAGCGCCAGAGCCGCACCCAGGAAGTCATGGGCGTCATCTTCAATAAAGCGAAGAAGAAGGTCGCGCGCATTGCCTTCACCGACGGCGAGCACCCGCGCATTCTGCAGGCGGCGCAGATGCTGCGTGAAGACGGCATCTGCGAGCCGGTGCTCCTCGGGCGGACCGAGGAGATTGGCAAGCTGATTGAAGAGCAGCATCTCACCGGGTTGAAGGGCGTCACCATCATCGAGCCGCGCAACTCCGAGCACTTCGAAGCCTATGCCCAGAAATATCTCGAATTGCGCGGGCGCAAAGGCGTGACCGTGCGGCTGGCGCGCGAGCGCATGCGCGGACCGCGTTACTTCGGCACCATGCTGCTGCACGAGGGCGGCTGCGACGGCCTGCTCACCGGCTTGACCGAGAACTATCCCGAAGCCATTCGCGCGCCGCTCGAGATCATCAAGGCCCGCGAGGGCCGCAGGGCCGGCGGCGTCTACATCGTGGTCCTCAAGAACGGCTTCAAGTTCTTTGCCGACTGCACGGTCAACATCGAGCCGTCGTCGGAGGAGATGGCCGAGATCGCCGTGCACACCGCCGACCTGGCGCGCTTCTTCGACGTCACGCCGCGGGTGGCCATGCTCAGCTACTCCAACTTCGGCAGCGCCGCCGGACCAAGCCCCGCCAAGGTGCGCGAGGCCGTGCTGCTGGCGCGGAAGAAGCAGCCCAATCTGGAGATCGACGGCGAGATGGAAGTGGACCTGGCGATGCTGCGCGAGGAGCGCGGCGAGTTCCCCTTCACCAAGCTCACCGACGAGGCCAACGTCTTCGTCTTCCCCAACCTGGACGCGGCCAACATCGGCTACAAGCTGCTCTGGCGGCTGGCGGGCGCCGAGGTGATTGGCCCGGTGCTGCTGGGCATGAACAAGCCGGTGAACGTCCTGCAGATGCACTCGGACGTGCAGAACATCGTCAGCCTCGCCGCGGTGACGGCGCTCCGCGCGCAGAGCGAGGAATTTCCTTTCTAGGCTTTTTTTTTGTGAGAGCCGAGCGGGCTGAACGATACTCGGGCGCAGATGAAGATCCCTGCGCCCGAGGTTCCGCCGAAGCGCGTCGCCGTCGAGCTGACGCTGGCTTCGCTGACGGTCCTCTTCCAGGAACTGGCGCTCATCCGTTGGCTGCCGACCCGCGTCCGCGTCGTCGCCTATTTTCCCAACCTGATTCTGCTCGCCGCATTTCTGGGCATCGGCATTGGCTGCCTGCGCGCTCGCGGCCGCGACTTGCGCTTTCTCTGGCCCGTCAGCCTGGGCGTCTTGGTGGCCGCCGCCATCCTGCTCTCCCGCATCGCCTTCACCGCCAACTCCGCGAGCGAGCACCTCTGGCTGCTCTACTTCGATCTGCCGCGCGGCGCGCCGGTGGTGAAGGGCATCGAACCGCCCATCGTCGCCTGCTTTTTGCTCTGCACGCTCAGCTTCATTCCGCTCGGGCAGTTGGTCGCGCGCCGCCTGGACGCATTCCGCGAATCGGGCCGGCCGCTCGCGGGCTACGGCTGGGATCTGCTCGGCTCCATGCTGGGCGTCATCGGCTTCGCGGCCATGTCGTTCTCGCGCAGCTTTCCGGCCTGGTGGTTCGTCGCCATCGCGATTCTGGGCGCCGTCTTTTTCCTGGAGAAGAAGCGCGCGCTGCTGATCTACGCGTGCGTGATGGCGGCGGTCATTTCGGCCGTGGGCTTGAGCGAAAAGGCGCAGCTCTATTCGCCCTATTACGGAATCAGCGCGCAACAGGTAAACCCCGATGACATCACCGTCTCGGTCAACGGCTCCATCCATCAGAAGATCCTCGCGGTGGGCCCGGTGGAAGCGACCGGCGGAATCCTGGGATTCGTTCGCGCCGGCTATCACATTCCCTACCGCGCGCTCGGCCGCAAACCCCGCCGCGTGCTGGTGTTGGGCGCGGGCACCGGCAACGACGTCGCGGTGGCGCTCGGCGAAGGCGCGGACAGCATCGACGCGGTGGAGATCGACCCGGCCATCCTGGACCTGGGACGGCGCTTGCACCCGAACCACCCGTACGATTCGCCCAAGGTCCACCTCTACAACACCGACGCGCGGTCGTTCTTGAACGGCGACCACGGCCAGTACGATCTGATCGTCTTCGGCACGCTCGACTCGATGACCCGGCTCTCGGCGCTCTCCGCCGTGCGCCTGGACAACTTCGTCTACACCGAAGAGGGACTCTCCGCGGCCCGCAAGGCGCTGACCGCGGACGGCGGCCTCGTGCTCTATTTCCTCGTCGCCGAGGATCACCTGCACCTGCGCATCTTGAAGATGATCACCGACGTCTTTGGCGAGCCGCCGCGGATGCATCTCGAAGCGCGGCAGATGTTCAACTCGATCTACATGGCCGGACCCGCCTTCCCGCCGTCCGCCGGCGAGCCCACAGCGCAGCTGGAAACCGTCGAACCCGCGACCGACGACTGGCCCTACCTTTACTTGAACGGCCGCGGGCTGACGCCCTTCTATCTGTCGCTGATCGCCATCCTGGGCGGCATCTCCGCGCTGGCGGTGGCGCTGGCTTCGCGCGAGCTGCGCGGGTCCTTGCTGGCATTGCGCGACGTCGACGTGGAGATGTTCCTGCTGGGCGCCGCCTTCCTGCTGCTGGAGACGGGCTCGGTCACCGAGATGACGCTGGTGTGGGGCGTGACCTGGCTGACGAACGCGGTGGTGTTCGGCGCCATCTTGCTGACCGCGCTCCTGGGCACGCTGCTGCAGGGAAGAGTCTCGCTGCCCTGGCCCGCGAGCGTGCTCGGCGTGGCCGCGGCGCTGATCGCGGGCTATCTGCTGCCCACCTCCGCGCTGGCCACGCCGTCGATTTTGGTGCGGCTCGCGCTCTCCGCGCTCTTCATCGGCGCGCCCATCTTCTTCGCGGCCACGCTCTTTGCCTCGGCCTTCGCCTCGCGCAAGGAGTCGGGGCTTTCGTTCGGGTGGAACCTGCTCGGCGCGGTGGCAGGAGGCTTGCTCGAGTTTCTCTCCATGCTGGTGGGCATCAAGGCGCTGCACCTGATCGCGCTCACGCTCTACCTCGCGGTCGCCCTGGTGCGCTCGCGCCAGATGCATCAGCGCGCTTAGTGGCCCTTTGCGGCCGGCGCGAGCGGCAGGTGCACGTGGAAGGTGCTGCCCTCGCCCGCGACGCCCGTCGACTCGAACCAGATCTTCCCCGCGTGCAGCTCGACGATGCCGCGCGTGATGGCCAGCCCCAGCCCGAGGCCGCCATGCTCGGCGCCGTGCGCCTGGCCGAAGCGCTGGAAGATCCGCGGCTGCAGCTCCGGCGGAATGCCCAGCCCGCGATCGCTCACCGACAGATGCACGATGCCGTCCTCTAGATCGGCGGCGATCTCCACCACCCCGCCGCGCGGCGAGTAGCGGATGGAGTTGGAGATGAGGTTCGTCAAAGCCTGATCGATCCGCTCGCGATCGGCGACGATGGGCAGCTGCGAAGGGCAGCGGACCTGGAGCTGGTGGGTGGGTCCCACGATCGACTGCAAGCCTTTGCGCTGCTCCTCGAGCAGCTCGCAGAGGTTGAACTCGCCGTAGCAAAGGACCGCGCGGCCTTCGTCGAAGGCGGTGCTGTCGAGCAGGTCCTGCGTGAGCTTGGTCAGCCGGTCGACCTGCTTGTTGATGCTGGCCAGCGCCTCCAGCGTCTCGGGATTCTTGCCCGCGAGCCTGCGCACCGCCAGCTGCCCCTGCGCCTTGGCGGTGGTGAGCGGCGTCCGCAGCTCGTGGGCGATGACGTTCAAAAACGCATCCTTCGCCTTGGCCTTGCCCAGCTGCGCGGCCTGCCGCTCGATGGTCTTGCCCCGCCGCCACAGCTCGGCGAACACCTGCACCTTGGCGCGCAGGATGTTCTCGTCCACCGGCTTGAGCAGGTAGTCCGCGGCGCCTTTTTCGTAGCCCTTGAAGACGTGGGCGACCTCGCGGGACAGGGCGGTCACCAGGATGATGGGAATGTGCGCCGACTTCTCGCGCTGCTTGATCAGCTTCGCGGTCTCGAAGCCGTCCATGCCGGGCATCTGCACGTCCAGCAAGATGACCGCGAAGTCGCCCTTCAAGACCTGGGACAGCGCCGCCTTGCCCGAGCTGGCCTTGACGATCTCGACGTCCAGCGTCTCCAGCACGGCTTCGAAGGCCAGCAGGTTCTGCGGGAGATCATCCACGATCAACACGCGTGGCCGTGCCGCTTCCACTGAGCTCTGCAACCAAGACCTCCCCTGCCGCCAGAACGTCGTCATCGAGGCCCCGGAGCGGAAGGTGTAGAAAGATTTTCCAAGGCGCCGGGCCTCTACCGCGGTCCCCGGACTTTTGCTCAGCCGGACGATGGTGCCTCGTGCTACGTTTCTGTCCGTTCCGCTGCGGCGGTAACACTGCCGCCCTTCGTCCTCTCTGAGGTTCAAAACATGAAGAGATTCGTAGCCCCCTTGCTCGCGGCCGTCGTCGCTCTTCCCGCGTTCGCCGCGGACAGCGTCAAGATCGCCCTCACCGGACCCTTCAGCGGCGGCTCCGCTCCCATGGGCACCTCGATGCGCGACGGCGCCAAGCTCGCCATCGACGAGATCAACGCCAAGGGCGGCATCGACGTCGGCGGCAAGAAGATGAAGATCGAGACCATCGAGCGCGACGACGAGGCCAAGAACGAGCGCGGCGCCTTGATCGCCCAGGAGCTCGCCGCCATGAGCGACATCTCCGCCGTGGTCGGCACCGTCAACACCGGCGTCGCCATGGCCGGCGACCGCCACCTCCAGGAAAAGGGCATCACCAAGATCATCACCCCCGCCTCCGGGTCCGCCTCGATGACGCAGTGGCTGGGCAAGGCCACCGACCTCTCGATCTTCCGCTTCGACGCCCACGACGCCATCCAGGCACAGATGGTCGTGGAAGAGGCCGCCAAGAGCGGCTTCACCAAGGTCGCCATCCTCCACGACTCGACCAACTACGGCATCTCCGGCCGCGACGACCTGCTCAAGCAGATCAAGCTGCAGGGCGACAAGGTCACCGTGGTGGCCACCGAGAAGTTCAACATCGGCGACAAGGACATGAGCGCGCAGCTGCTCAAGGCCAAGACCGCCGGCGCGCAGGCCATTCTCGTCTGGGCCATCGGGCCCGAGCTGGCCGCCATCTGCAACGGCCGCGCGAAGATGGGCCTCACCGCGCCCATCATCGGCGGCTGGACCGTCTCCATGTCCAACTTCCTCGACACCGCGGGCGCCAACGCCAACGGCGCGCTCACCCCGCAGACCTTCATCGAGGACCCGGTCACGCCCAAGGCCAAGGCGTTCGTCGAGGCGTACCACAAGGCCTACAACGTCCAGCGCATCCCCTCGCCCGTCTCGGCCGCGCAGGGCTATGACGCCATCTACGTCCTCGCCGCCGCCGTCAAGCAGGCGGGCAGCACCGACACGCACAAGATCAAGGAGGCCCTCGAGGACCTGAAGGAGCCGGTCCACGGCGTCATCGCCACCTGGAAGCACCCGTACAGCAAGTGGGACCAGAACAACGTCGAAACCCACGAGGCCTTCCGCCGCGAGAACGCCGTGATGGGCGTGGTCAAGGACGGCAAGGTCTACTTCGCCCACGACGAGGACAAGAAGCGCCTCGCCGCGCAGAAGTAAGGTCCCCATCAGGTGA